>DVLP01000373.1 GCA_018715445.1 Candidatus Avipropionibacterium avicola
CGGCGACGTCACGACCGATCCGACGACCGGTCGTACCCCCACCGAGAGCGAGCGGATCAAGGCCACCGTCGAGCTGGCCCGCAAGGCCGAGGACATCGGCCTGGACGTCTTCGCCACCGGCGAGCACCACAACCCGCCGTTCATCGCCCCGGCGAACCCGCCGATCCTGCTGGCGCACATCGCCGCGCAGACCGAGCGGATCATCCTGTCCACCTCCACCACGCTGATCACCACCAACGATCCGGTGCGGCTGGCCGAGGACTACGCCTACCTGCAGCACCTGGCCGACGGCCGCATCGACCTGATGATGGGTCGCGGCAACACCGGCCCGGTGTACCCGTGGTTCGGCAAGGACATCCGTGACGGGATCGACCTGGCGATCGAGAACTACGCGCTGCTGCACCAGCTGTGGCGCGAGGACATCGTCGACTGGGAGGGCAAGCACCGCACGCCGCTGCACGGCTTCACCGCGACCCCGCGGCCGCTGGACGGGGTGCCGCCGTTCGTGTGGCACGGCTCGATCCGCTCGCCCGAGATTGCCGAGCAGGCCGCGTACTACGGTGACGGCTTCTTCGCCAACCACATCTTCTGGCCGACGTACCACTTCCAGCGCCTGATCGCGCTGTACCGCAAGCGCTTCGAGCACTACGGGCACGGTCCGGCGGACCAGGCGATCGTCGGCCTGGGAGGCCAGTTCTTCATGCGCCGCAACTCGCAGGACGCGGTACGGGAGTTCCGGCCGTACTTCGACCATGCGCCGGTGTACGGCGGTGGGCCCAGCCTCGAGGACTTCACCTCGGGGACCCCGCTGACCGTGGGCAGCCCGCAGGAGTTCGTGGAAAAGACGCTGAGCTTCACCGAGCACTTCGGCTACTACCAGCGCCAGCTGTTCCTGATCGACCATGCGGGTCTGCCGCAGAAGACGGTGCTGGAGCAGTTGGACCTGCTGGGTGAGGTGCTGCCCGAGCTCCGCAAGGAGTGGGAGGCCCGTCGTCCCGAGGGTGTCCCGGCCACCGCGCCGACCCACGCCCAGCGGCTCGCCGCCCTCACCGAGGGCGCGACCGCGGATCAGTCCAGCGAAGATCAGACCAGCAAGGAGACCGAGGAGGTCCTGTCGTGACCGACACCCTGACCCGCATCGTGGTCATCTCCGGTGGCCTCGGCCAGCCGTCGAGCTCTCGTCTGCTCGGCGACCGGCTGGCCGAAGCCGTACGGACCCAGCTGGCCGAACGCGACCGCCAGGCCGAGATCGAGGTGGTGGAGCTCCGCGAGCTCGCCACCGACATCGCGCAGAACCTGGTGACCGCGGTCGAGTCGACCGCCCTGGCCAAGGCCAAGGTCGCGGTGACCGGGGCCGACGCCCTCCTGCTGGTCAGCCCCGTGTTCAACGCGGCGCCGGCCGGCCTGGTGAAGTCGTTCCTCGACCTGTTCACCGCCGACGACCTCGGCGGCATGCCGATCCTGTTGGCCGCCACCGGTGGGACCGCACGCCACTCCCTGGTCATCGACCACGGGTTGCGCCCGATCACCGCCTACCTGCGGATGTGGGCGATGCCGACCGGTGTCTTCGTGGCGACCGAGGAGTGGGGCGCCACCGGCGGCCCGACCGATCGGATCGCGCGGGCCGCCGGCGAACTGGCCGACTTCCTCGCCCGCGCTCCGCGACGCGAGGTCGTCGACCCGTACGCCGACGTCGTCCCGTTCAGCCAGCTGCTGGCTCGCTGAGCCGACCGGGGTACGGGCTGGCTTGGGCTGGGCCGCCACCGACCGGTGAGCGGCTCAGCCGGCCGGCAGCCACGCCATCGCGTCGCCGACCTTGCGCTGGGTCGTCTCACCCTGCGGCAGGTTCACCAACTCGCCGTTGGCGACCATCGTGGTCGAGCCGCCGCCGTCGAGGTTGATCGCATCGACCATGCCGAGATCCCGGGCGATCTGGGCGCTCTCCCACATCGACGATCCGACGCTGGTGGTGCTGCGACCGTCGACCACGACCAGCTTCCAGACACCGTCGGCGGTCTGGCCGACGAAGGTCCGGGGGTGGCGCAGGAAGAAGTCCATGCCGTCCTCGGGGATCTGCTCCGCCGGCGGCACGACGCTCACGCCGTCCTTCAGCAACGGCACCCGTCCGGTGACGGCCCAGGTGTGTGAGGTGAGCGGGATCGCGTGGCCGTCCTCGTCGACGACGCGGTCCTTCCAGGTGCCGCAGCCACCGGCCTCACCGAGGGCAGCAAGGGTCTTGGCGTCCGAACCGGTGGCCTGCACCGAGGTCTGCCCGGCCGACAGCGCGAGGCCACGGGTGTCGTGGGTCGACACCACGCAGCCCTTGGCGTCGAAGACCACCTCGACACCGTGCCCGGGCGGGGTGGCAGCGGAGAACCGGTCGTCGAACCGTACGGTGTCGCCGTCCTCGGCACAGGTCGTCTGGTCCTCGAGGTCCTCACAGGCCTCGGGGACCGACGGGCGGTGGTTCAGCCGTTCGAGGTGCAGGGTGGTGCCGGGCATGGTGAGGGTCCCGGTCCAGGTGGTCTTGGTGATCTGCATCCGGTTGGTCTGCGAGTTGAAGATCAGGTCGACCTCACGCTCCTGGGTGAGGCTCGGCTCCGAGATCACCTTGCCGCCACGGATGGCCAGGCCACCGGCGTCGCCGGGGTAGTCCGCGTCGCCGGTGAAGGTGAAGAAGCTCGAGTTGATCGCGGCGAGCGCGCCGGCGTACTGGGCGATGTCCTGCACGGTCTCGGTCTCGGCGATCGTGGGGCCGTCGGCGACGACCATCCTGCCCTTGGCCACGCTCGGGTCGATCGACAGCACGTTGACCACCCAGGGGCCGGTCGTGGTGGTACGGATGTCGTCGGGGTCGTCCAGCGGAAGGCCCCGGTCGATCCTGGTCAGGGTGACGCCGGGGGCGATGTCGATGACGTTGCGGGTCTCGGGCAACCCTGGATCACCGATCCCCAGCTCGGGTTCGGCCGCGGTGGCGGTGACGGGGGCAGACAGCCCGAGCGTCAGGGCAACAGCGAGACAGGCGACGATGCGGTCACGGAGGCGGCAAGGATTGCGCCGCAGGGGGATTGCGGTCATGGGAGAGGACATTCCTCCTCCTTCCACGGGCTGTCAAGGGTCCGTCGACCGCGGCGGGACGGGCACCGCGCGACCCCCGAGGATGGGTCTCGGTCATCGGGACGGGACCCGGGCTGGGACCGCGGTGGGCACAATCGGCTGCGTGCCGATCCCCGGAATCCCCAGTGACGTCCCCAGCCGTGAAGCCCTCCTCGAGCACCTCGTCCGCCACCGCATCGCCGGTGACGTGGCCACGCCCCGGGAGAACAACCGGTCCCATTTCCGCAGCCTCGCCGAGGGTGACCAGTACTACTGGCTCGGCCTCGACTTCGGCGATCGGTGGACCGACGAGCTCGACGTCCTGGCCGTCATGGTCGAGCGGTGCGGCGTCATCGCCGACCCGGAGCACGTGGAGGGTCCCGACACGATCGACCCCGAGCTGACCGTCTCCGCCCTGGAGCGGATGGCCGATCGACTCCGCAGGGCCGGCGAGCGACGCGAGACCGTGCTGCTGGCGACCGGACACCCGGGCGGACTGCTCGACGTGCATCGGGCCACGGCCATGGCGCTGCGGGCCGCCGGCTGCGAGGTCATGGCCATCCCCGACGACGTCACCACCGACGACGGCATGATCGTCCAGTTCGCCGATGTCGCCATGCTGAACCGCGGCGCCACGCTGCACCACACCCACTCCCCCGACGGGATGGATGCCATCCTCGACGCGCTGGAGCGAGAAGGACGCGCCTGGCCCGACCTGGTGGTCGCCGACCACGGGTGGGCCGGCTGTGCTGCACGACGCGGCCTGGACTCGCTCGGGTACGCCGACTGCAACGACCCCGGACTGTTCGTCGGTGAGGCCGAGGGCACGATGCTGGTCACCGTGCCGCTCGACGACAACGTCAAGGGCCCCCGCCCGTACGACCCGATGACGGCCTATCTGCTGGACCGGGCCGGGCTGCTGGATCCTGATCCGGCGCTGGTCGCCGTCGGCTGACACACGCTGCGCGGTTCTGACGGCCGCTGCGTCGATTGACGCACCGTCCTACGTGGTGCCAACCGAACTACGGGTCGTCGACCGGCAGGTGGGGTGGTAGCGTGCGTCGCGAGCGCTTGGGGCGCCACCCGTCCGCGGGAAGGGCTGAGCCCACCCGAACCCAACACCTGTGAGCACCACGGTTGCTTCTGCCGGTCAGCGGACCCCGGCCCGTGAGGAGCCGCCGTATGTCCACCCCATCACCCCACCGCAAGGGCCCCGACCCAGATCAGTTCGATCCCGATCGGTTCGATCTGGATCAGGCCCGTCGCCGGGCCAAGGAGTTGTTGGCCGCCGTGCGGGCCGGTGATGCCGCCAGTACGAAGCGTCTGGTCCGCCCGCACGACCCGGCCCGGTTGTCCGATGCCCAGCATGCCGTCGCCGTCGAGTACGGCTTCGCCGACTGGCCCGCGGTGGTCCGTGCCACTGAACGGTTCGACGAGATCGATGCCGACGCCGTTGACTGGGATCGGGTCACCGAGGTGACCATCGTCTGCTTCCCCAGCACTGGGCAGGTCAGCCTGCTGCGCGACGGGGATCGGTGGGTGTGTCCGCACGATCGCCGCGGTGACGGCGAGGACGTGTGGGACGACTCGATCCTGCGGATCGGCTTGCAGCGCATGGGCTTTCGCCGACAGGGCACTCATGTGTCCGCCATCGACCGGACCGGTCGCCACATCGTGTTCTGGATCGACGGCGCTCCCTACACCGGGCTGCGTCCCCACCGCGATGATGCCCAGATCTGGACAGCGTCAGCGGACGAAGCCGCGGAACTGCTGCGAGCACAAGGAGATCACGCACTGGCCGGGCTCGTCGAACGTGCCGCAGAGCAACAGCGGACGATGACCTACGAACAGCACCAACGCGACCTGACACGGACGCTCACCGGGGTGTACCTGCGGGCCGAGACCTTGCCCGGAGGATCGGGCTTCGGCGGGACCGAGCAGGACTGGCACGATGCCCGGGAGGTCCTGACCGCCGCTCTGGAAGGACTTCCGGACGATCTCGACCGCCCCGACGCACCGGTCAGTTTCCTCGACCTCGGCTGTGCCAACGGCCACCTGGCGGCCAGCTTCGTCCCCTGGGGTGCGGCCCGGTCGGTGACGGTCGAGCCGTACGGAGTGGACCTGTCACCCGAGCTGGTGGATCGGGCGCGTACCCTGCACCCCCAGTGGGCCGATCGTTTCTGGGTGGGCGATGCGAGCACCTGGCGCCACCCGGAGGGGAAGCGGTTCGACCTGGTGCACCTGTTGCTGGACGTCTTCCCCGAGGAGTGCCGTGGCGCAGCGATCGACCATGGGCTCTCCCTGGTGACACCGGGTGGTCGGCTGTTGGTCAGCCACTACGACAACCGGCCCGAGCACTCCGCCGAGGTGATCGTGCGGGGACTCGGTCATGAGCCAGCCGGCCGGACCCCGGTCCGCGTCCGCCGTGGCAACGGCCGACCGTACGGCACCCCGTCCGTCTGGCTCCGCGCCTGAGCCGGGCGCGCCGACCGAGCGAAACGGATCCACGTCCTTCGTAGCGATCCACGCCCGCCACAGCGGGCGTGGATCAGCACAGGCGACGTGGATCGCGGAGGGTTGGGGCGTGCGATCGACCGGGTCAGGTGAGGAAGGAGAACAGCGGTGAGCCCGGGGGCACCCGTTCCATGTGGATCGGGCTGGCGTCCATCCGCTCCAGCAGGGGCGCGAGGTCATCGGCGTACGGCAGATCGATCCCTACCAGGGCCGGCCCGGTCTCCCGGTTGTTCTTCTTCACGTACTCGAAGGTCACGATGTCCTCACCCTCGGAGAGCACCTCGTCGAGGAAGGAGCGCAGTGCCCCGGGTTCTTGCGGGAAGGTGACCAGGAAGTAGTGCCGCAGCCCCTCGTCGATCAACGACCGTTCGAGGATCTCGCCGTAGCGGCTGACGTCGTTGTTGCCGCCTGAGATGATGCACACCACCGGGCCGTCGGCGAGCAGGTCACCCCGTGACCGCAGCACCGAGCTCGCCAGGGCCCCGGCGGGTTCGGTGATGATGCCCTCGACCTGGTAGAGGTTCAGCATCTCGGTGCACACCGATCCTTCCGGCACGGTGACGACCTCGTCGACCAGGTCGCGTACCAGTGGGTGGGTCAGCTCGCCGACCCGCGACACCGCGGCACCGTCGACGAAGGTGTCCACCTGCTCGAGGGTGATCGGTCCGCCGGCGGTGAGGGCGGCGGTCATGCTGGCGGCACCGGCCGGCTCGACCCCGATGATCTTGGTCCGGGGGCTGTGCTCCCGCAGCCACAATGCCATCCCGCCGATCAGTCCGCCGCCACCGACCGGGACGATGACCGTGCCCGGCAGTTCCCCGGTCTGGTCGCGGCACTGCTCGACGACCTCCACCGCGAGGGTCCCCTGCCCGAGGATGGTGCGGACATCGTCGAACGGGTGGACGAAGACGGCACCGCTGCGGTCGGCGTCGGCGCGGGCGGAGGCTCCGGCCTCGTCGTAGTTGCCGCCCTCGACGATCAGCTCGACCCGACCCTGTCCGAGGACGCGGATCCGGTCCCGCTTCTGACGCGGCGTGGTCCGTGGGACATGGACGCGACCGGTGATCCCGAGTTGGGCACAGCTCCACGCCAGGCCCTGGCCGTGATTGCCAGCGCTCGCGCAGACCACACCGCGCGCCCGTTCGGCCTCGCTCAACCCGCTGATCAGGTGGAACGCACCGCGAGCCTTGTAGGAGCGGGTGAGCTGGCGGTTCTCCCGTTTCAGCAGCACCTGGCGGTCCGTGAGCTCGCTCAGGCGGGGCGAATGGTCCAACGGCGTCCGCAGGATGTGAGGGGCGAGGACAGCGGCCGCCGCATCGACTCCGGCAGCAGTCAGTTCGGTCTCCACATCCCTCAGCCTATGCCCGGTGGCAGGGCTGTCCGTGCGGGCCACCATCCCCCGTCCGGACGCCTTGGCGCCGCAGGAACGACACAGTTGTGATTTTGTCCACGGGCTGGGGACAGCCCTGTGGACAACTCCTGTCCCGGGCGGAGAGGTGAACCCGGGGGCAGACTCAGGGCCAGCGAGAATCAGCCGTTCAGGCCGACAGGACAGGTCAGTCGCCAGCCAGCACGCCGGTGATCGCTGCGCGCACCTCGGCGGCGTCCGGGGTGGTCCGGGGTCGGAACCGCCCGACGACCTCGCCCTCGGCGTCGATCACGAACTTCTCGAAGTTCCACTGGATGTCGCCGGCCTCGCCCTCGGCATCGGGGACCGCGGTCAGCTCGGCGTAGAGCGGATGACGGCCTTCGCCATTGACCTCGACCTTCTCCGCCAACGGGAAGCTGACCCCGTACGACGTGCTGCAGAAGGTCTGGATCTCCTCCGCGGTGCCGGGCTCTTGGCCACCGAACTGGTTGCAGGGGAAGCCGACCACGCTGAACCGGTCGCCGAACTCCTGCTGCAGCTGCTCGAGCTGCTCGTACTGCGGGGTCAGTCCGCACTTGCTGGCGACATTGACCAGCAGGGCGGGGCGACCCCCGGTCAGGTCGCGCACGGTCGCGGGGGTGCCGTCGAGGCGGGCCACGGGGATGTCCAGGATGCTCATGGTCACCATTGTGCTCGCGACGCTGAATTACACCAGTGTGAGTTGTCCACGGGCTGTGCACAGACCTGTGGACAACTCCGTACGGCCCGGGTCACTCCTTGCTCGCCAGCAGTTGGTACCCAGCCGCGGCGTTGCCGTTCATGGTGGTCAGGGCAAGGCGCTCCCGCCGGACCGGCCGCCCGCCGACGAGTTCGTCGAGGTGTTCACTCGTATGGTGGCGCAGCACCGCCCCGTCCGAGGTGGTGAAGGTCCCGTACGGCGTCGAGTCCGGCCGCATCGTCCGGTAGCGATCGGACCCCTCGATCTGGAGGAAGTCCGCGACGTAGAGCAGCCCTCCCGGCCGGACTGCCTGCCAGGCGGCGGCGATCAGTGCCCGCTGATCGTCATCGGAGGGCACGCAGGTCAGGACGGCGAAGAGCAGTACGAGATCGGCCGGGGGAATCGAGTCCGGGACTGAGGGCGGGTCCACCATGACCTGCAGCGCCAGTCCGTCACGGACTCCGCGGTGGACCATCGTCGCAGCGGGGTCGACGCCTCGGACGCCGGTGTGACCCCGTTGGGTGAACTCGGCGACGAGGCGCCCGTACCCACTGCCGTAGTCGAGGATCGACGCATCCGTCGCGAGACCATCGAGCCAGCCCCAACGGACCGGATGGGTGAACGTCTTCTGGCCACCGGGTCCGTTCCAGTAGTCGTCCTGGAAGGAGGTGGTGCGCTGCGCCATGGCAGTGACGCTAACAAGCCGGTCGGCGATACCCCAGGTGCAGGTGGTCGTGGTGGCGGGCATTGACCGCCGGTTCGTCACGGAATCCGGTGACCGCCCCTCCGCCGAGCGCGGCGTGCCACAGGTCCGGACCGAGAGCGCTGGCAGGTCGCAGGTCGTCAGGCAGATCCACCAGCCGACGGCCGAGCCGCACGACCGCTTCACCGATCGGTCGGTCGATCACGGCGATGCCGTCGACGGCATCGATGTCAATCGCCCGAAAGTACCAATGATCGTTCTCGCGGCCGTTCGGGGTGGTCGCTCCCAGCGGGTGCCCGGTCCGCACCATCCGCACGTTCAGATCGTGATGCTCAAGGAGGAGCTCGAGCAACCGGACGACGCGCGGGTCGATGTCGGGGTGGTCGAGATCTGCCAACGCCTGTGGCGTTCCTGAGAGGGTGCCCATCAGGTCAGCGAAGTCCCCAAGTGCGTCGATGTCGATGCACAATCAC
>DVLP01000374.1 GCA_018715445.1 Candidatus Avipropionibacterium avicola
TCGTGGTCGCCACCACTGCCGGGGTGGCAGGGACGTTGTGCCCCGGACTGGACCCCTGCATCCGCCAGGTCCTCACCAGCCGGATCGAGTACGGCTCCACCCTGGTCGCCCACATCGGCCTGCGCAGCAGACCTGCCAGCGATGCCATGGTGATCCCGGTGCCCCGTCCGGTCCACCCGGACCTGTGCGTCATCACCCAGGATCACCTGCTGTCACCGACGGCAGCACCACCGGGCGCCGGTCTGATCAGCACCTACTGGTTGGACCGGTGGTCGCAGCGTCACCGCCACACCCCCGACGAGGTGCTCGCCCCGTCCGTGGTGGATGCGCTGGAGTCGGTGTTGCCCGGGCTCTCGGGATCGGTGGAGTTCGTCACCTTTGACCCCTGGTCGCCGTCGGTGGTGCGCAGCTATCCGGGCCATTACCGCCACATCGCCTGGTTGGCCGATGCCCTGCAGCGACAGGGAAGGATCCAGTTGGCCGGCGACTACCTCACGGCCTCCAGCGTGAACGGATGTCTCGTCTCGGCGGAGGCAGCATCTGCACGGACCGTCCGCGTGCTCGGACTGTCGGGGTGAGACGAGGACGTTCGAGCAAGGCGCTCAGAACGGACGCGGGCCGGGCGCCCACGGAGCGACCGGCACGTACCAGAAGAGCAACTGCACCAAGGTGGCTGCGGTGAAGGCCACCCAGATCGCGGCAACGCCGAGGGCGAACTGGCGCACCGCCTGCTCGCGGGGTGAGAAGGCGGCGGGATCGACGGCGCCCTCCCATCGCAGCGCCAACCGCAGCCCGCCGTAGCAGCCGAGACCCAACATCCCGGAGAACCAGATGTTGGACCAGATCACCCCGCCCCACAGGAACTCCGGACGTTGGTAGTAGGTCCAGGCGTGGAGCAGCTTCACCATCGGGATCTCGAACAGGGGTTGCAACAACCCCATCCCGACGAACACCAGGAGCCATCCCCAGCGTCCGAAGCGACGGTCGAGACGATGCCGTTGATGGGCCAGGATCGCCGTGGGGATGCCGAAGAAGAATCCGTACGTCATTGCCAACGCCACGGGTTGGTTGACACCGTCGATCACGAACAACGGGATGAACTCCGGGCTGTAGGCCACGTTGAAGAACCAACGGGTGTTGAACATCCAGTCGAACCCGATGGTCAGCACAGCCCCGGCGTAGCCGCCGCGCAGCACCCAGCTACGGCTGCGCCACACGTACCAGACTCCGAACAGGAACAGAGCCACGGCGAGCAACTCGAACCCGCGGATCGCCATCACATCTGCCTGCGGCACCTCCATGGAGCGACGCTAGCGTCCTCGGACGAGGATGTCCTCAGTGACGGACCACTGAACCTTCGGCATCATCGGGGGAGCGCGGCGTCGGCGGAGTCGGACGGGGCGGGGTCGACGGAGTCGTGACCGGACCGAGCAGGGTGCGCAGTTGGTCGCGACCCGTGACCTGCAACTTGGCAAAGGCGTTGTAGAGATGGGATTCCACGGTGCGCACCGAGACAACCAGCTCCCCGGCGATCTCGGTGTTGCTCAGCCCGCGGGCGGCGAGCAGGCTGATCTCCCGCTCGCGTCGGGTGAGTTGTTGCAGGGGCGCGGCCGGTTGACCCCACGGCAGCCGTTCCAGCCCGCAGCGCAGCAGCAGGTCGTCGACGGCGGTCTCGCACCGCAGCGCATCGGTGGTCCCGTGACGACGTCGGTGGATCCGCGCAGCCTGAGCCAGGGTCTCGGCCGCCAGCAACCACATCCCTGTGACCGCGAAGTCCTGGGCGAGGTCCTCCAGCCCATGCGCGTCGTCGGCGGCGAGCAGCGCGGCATGCCGGGCCTGATGGGCGACCATCGGGGACTGGGCCATCGCGGCGAGCGCAGCGAGGTCGTCGGCCACCTCGGCCGGTGGGGTGCCCATCCGTACCGCCAGGTGGAGGAGTGAGGCCCGATAGACGGTGAAGGGCTCCAACCGATCGGCGCCCTCGCGGCAGAGCTGCCCGGCGCGGGTGTGGTGACCGGATGCCCAGGTGACCATGGCCTCGGCGCGGAACAAGTCGTGCTCAGCCCGCGCGGTCCGACCACCCGAGCGACACTGCAGGGCTTCGGCCAGAGTGGCGGTCGCCGTGTCCGGGTCGTTGCGCAGCACCTGCACCTGGGCGAGCAGCGCCAGGGCCCAGGCCACGGAATCGGCCTCCTGGCGCACTGACCGCAGGGCCACGGCATCCTGCAACCGCACCTCAGCCTCGGCCAGGGTGCCCCGCCACAGGTGGGCGCCCCCGCTCAACATGGCGCCGAGGCCCCGGATCATCTGGTCAGGATGGTCGAGCAGCCGGTCGTAGATGACGGTCATGGTCGCCACGGCGCGATCGGCGTAGCCGTCGAAGAGGTCACACATCACGCCTTGCAGGGTGGAGGTGGCTGTCGCCTGCGCGCGAATGCTGGGGTGCTCCTCGCCGACCTCGCGGAGCCGGTCCAACAACGTACGCGCAGTGGTGGTGCGGCCCTGGTAGGCCATCGCCTCCGCGGTGTTCTCCAGCGCCAGCACCAGCGGCTGCGGCTCGGCCCGGGCGTCGGTGAGGACCGGACTGGCCGTCGCCACGGCCTGGGCCAGTTCGCCTGCCTCGATGTGGACCTCGGCGCGCAGGCTGCGGGCCACCCGGCTGAGCTCGCCGGTCGCGGAGCGGATCAGGCCGTCCAGCATCGGCACCATGGCAGCGCCCACCCCCAGACCACGCTGGGTCACCAGCTGTCGTTGCCGCACGTAGTCGCACTGCAGCCTGACATCACCGGAGGCCAGCACCTCTGTGCTGATGCCGGCCAGCAGTGACTCCGCTTCCTGATAACGCGCCTGTCCGGCCAACGCGCCGGCCAGGGCCACCGTCGCCGCGCTGCCTCCGCCGGGCAGACAGGCGCGGGCCAAATCCTCGGCCAGGCTGAACTCGAAGCCGGACAGCGCGGTACGGCAGGCCCGCAGCAGCCGTGCCGTGGGCAGGTCGTCACCGGCTTCCCATCGCCACCGCGTGGTCCGCAGGTGTTGGGTCTCGGCGTCCGGCCCGTTCTCCACGGACTCAGCCAGTCGGCGCAACAGCTTCCGTCGAGCCAAGTGTCCACAGCGGGAGAGCACCACCTCGCCGTACACCGGATGCTCCATCCGGACGTAGTCCTCGGCGCGACCTGTCGACGTCACGGGCCCATCGGCGGCCACCCGGATCAGACCAACCCGCTCCAGTCCGGTCAGGGCCTCCTCACCAGCCAGAGCGGTCGCCCTGCTCAGCCGCAGCGGGTCACCCAGGGCCACGAGGGTCAGGGCCTCCTGCTCGGCCGGGGTGAGTCTGTCCAACCGGTCGGCCACCAGGTCGACCAGGGCCGGTCCGAGTGTCACCTGACCGTCCCAGCGCCAGATGCCGTGGTCACGGCGCAGCGCCCGCGAGGCCAGCGAACCGCGGATCAGTTCCCGCAGGTGAAGTGCGTTGCCCCGTGAGGTCCTGGCCAGCCGAGCCAGGCTGTGGGCATCGACCGGGCCCCGGAGGGCACGTCGGACCAGGGTGTCGTGCTGGTGCCTGGTGAACGGGGCAAGATCGAGCCGTACGGCATGGTCGTCCTTCCACAACGACACCAGGGCGGGTGCCACCACGGTGCCGCGCCGCAGCGCCACGAGCGTGCGGACCCGCCGGGTCGCCACCAGATGCAGCACCAGCGCAGCGGTACCCGAATCGAGGAGTTGGGCGTCGTCGACCACCAGCAACCGTCGCTTCCGGTCCGAGCCTGCGAGATGACGCACCACCGCCTGGGCCAGACCGGTGAGGTCACGGGGGTCGACCCCCAGCTCCGGGGCCAACGTCGCCAGCACCCCGTACGGCGTGCTCCGGGTCGCCTCCGTCGGTGTCAACGTGACCGTCTGCAGCCCGGCGTGATGCGCCCGGCGGCCGAGCTCGACCAGCAGTCGGGTCTTGCCGACTCCGGCGCCGGCGATCACCACACAGGCCCGCGGGCCGTCCTGCGACGGGGCGAGGAGGTGGTTGGCGAGCAGCGCGAGCTCGTCCTCGCGCTCAACGAACGGCCACGGCGAGGTCACGACGTCGTCGTCACAACCTTGTGTACGCATGAGGCCAACCTACGGCGGCTGCTGGCCTACCGCCACAGTCCGTGGACGTTGGTCACCAAGGCGTGACCTCAGGCCGGGACCGGCCGACCGTTCTCTGGTTGCCGAGGGGACCGATGTGACCCGCGGAGGTCAGGCCGACGATGTGGGTTGGGCCAGGCGGGTCCACACCAGATCAGGACGTGCACGGAGCTCTCTGGCGTCGGTCCAGAACGATCGTCCGGGTCGATCCGCCTGTTCCCGTGCCGTGCGCTGGAGCGGTGACATGGTGGAGCCATCCCGTGGCCACAACGGATGACCCACGAGTGCAACGGCGTCACTGGTTCGGATGGCCGGTACTCCTTCGAGTTCGATGATCTCCAGATCGTCCAGGTCGTCACGGAAGGCACGCCCGAAGCGCTCGGCTTCCTCGGCCGACCGAGCACCCCAGCCATCCTCGGGTAGCTGCTTGCCCAGGAAGAGATGGGCGACG
>DVLP01000375.1 GCA_018715445.1 Candidatus Avipropionibacterium avicola
CGACGACGAAGACGCGCTGATCTCGCTCGACATGTCGGAGTTCGGCGAGAAGCACACCGTCAGCCGCCTCTTCGGTGCCCCTCCCGGATTCGTCGGCTTCGACGAGGGCGGTCAGCTCACGGAGAAGGTGCGCCGCAAGCCGTTCTCGGTTGTGCTGTTCGATGAGATCGAGAAGGCCCACCCCGACATCTTCAACTCGCTGTTGCAGATCCTGGACGAGGGTCGTCTGACCGACGCCCAGGGCCGCGTGGTGGACTTCAAGAACACCGTGATCGTGATGACCACGAACCTCGGTACCCGCGACATCGCCAAGTCGGTGAGCCTGGGCTTCTCCCAGGGCAGCGACGCCGAGTCCGGCTACGACCGGATGAAGGCCAAGGTGTCCGACGAGCTGAAGCAGCACTTCCGTCCCGAGTTCCTGAACCGGATCGACGAGATCGTGGTGTTCCGCCAGCTGACCGAGGCCGACATCGAGCAGATCGTCGACCTGGTGGTCACCGAGCTCGAGGAACGGCTCGCGGACAAGAACATGGGCATCGAGCTGACCCCGGCAGCCAAGGCCCTGGCCGCCAAGCGCGGGTTCGACCCGGTGCTGGGTGCTCGACCGCTGCGCCGGGCCGTGCAGCGCGATGTCGAGGACGTGCTGGCCGAGAAGATCCTGTTCGGCGAGCTCAAGCCCGGACAGATCGTCCTGGTCGACGTGGCCGAGGAGGGTGCGGAGGATCCGTTCACCTTCACCGGGACGTCGAAGGCCGAGCTGCCCGATTCGCCGGAGGAAGCCCTGGAGGGGGCTGCCGACGACGGCTCGACCGGATCCACCGGTACGGCTGACGGGCAGAGCGCCTGATCGCCTGAGATCGCTCCACACCGACGCCCGGTCGGTCCCTCACCGTGGGACCGGCCGGGCGTCGTCGTTCCCGGGCCGGGCACAATGGCGCCGTGACCGAGTCGCAGGACCAGAGCTCAGAGAGCGTCGACGCGGCGACCCGTTCGATCGCGGTCTCGCCGGTCTGGTTCGTGCTCGGCGGCATCGCCTCGGTGCAGATCGGTGCCGCCCTGGCCAAGACCGTGTTCGGCCTGATCGATCCGACCACGATGGTGTGGATCCGGTTGGTGACCGCTGCGGTGGTGCTGACGGCGCTGGCCCGGCCGCGGCTGCGGGGGCGAAGCCGTACCGACTGGTGGGTGGTGCTGGGCTACGCGGTGTGCATGGTCGGGATGAACTGGACGATCTATCAGTCGATCGCCCGGATCCCGCTCGGGGTCGCGGTGACGATCGAGTTCCTCGGGCCGCTGGCGGTCGCGGTGCTGGGGTCGCGTCGGCTGGTGGACCTGGTCTGGGTCGGGCTGGCGGGCGTGGGTGTGGTGTTGCTCGGGACCGGCGGCTCGGGAGTGGGGGCCTTCGGTGGCCTGGACCCGGTCGGGGTGCTGTTCGCCGTGGCCGCAGGCGTCTGCTGGGGTGGCTACATCCTGATCGGCGGGGCGACGGGTCGACGCTGGCAGGGGATCTCGGCGCTGGCAGTGGCCAGCGTGACGGGCGCCGTGGTGCTGGCTCCTGCGGCGCTGGTGATCGACGGTCGGGGGTTGCTGCAGCCGTCGGTGCTCGTGATCGGGGTGCTGGCGGGAGTGCTGTCCTCGGTGGTGCCGTACAGCCTGGAGTTGGTGGCGCTGCGTCGGATGCGGCCGAGCACCTTCGGGATCCTGATGAGCGTGGAACCGGCAGCCGCGGCGCTGGCGGCGGCGATCATCCTGTCGGAGTGGCTGACACCGGTGCAGGTGATCGCGGTGGCGTTGGTGGTGCTGGCCAGTGCCGGAGCGGCGCGGGCTGCACGGCGACGCGAGGTCGGGGGCGGCCGGACCGTCAGCCGGGCAGTACGTAGTGGTCGTCGGCGAGCTGGGCGGCCAGGCCGTCGCTGACCAGTCCGGCCAGGGCGCGGACGGCTTGGTCGTGGTCGGGCCAGACCTCCAGCAGCTCGGCGCCGGCGACGGGGGTGTCGTGGGAGCGCAGCACCGCCAACAGGGCGCCGCGGCACTGACGGTCGGTGCCCTCGTAGCGTTGCCCGACCCGGGGCGGACCGTCGTGGGCGGGGCGACCGGAGGCGTACCACCGGCAGCGGGTGCGGACCGGACAGACCTCGCACTGCGGCGCACGGGCGGTGCAGACCAAGGCGCCGAGCTCCATCGACGCAGCGGCCCAGCGTGCGGCACGCTCCCGGGTGCGGGGGAGCCACTGCTCGGCCATCACGACTTCGGCGCGGGTCGGGGCGGTGGAGGGGTGGGCCTGGCCTCGGTCGATCCGGGCCAGCACCCGGCGGACGTTGGTGTCGAGGACGACGTGGCGTTGGCCGTGGGCGAAACTCGCGATCGCGGCCGCGGTGTAGTCCCCGACCCCGGGCAGGGCACGCAGCTCGTCGATGTCGGACGGCACGAGGCCGTCGTGGCGTTCGGTGATCGCGACCGCGGCGGCGTGCAGGCGGAGGGCGCGTCGGGGATAACCCAGCCGACCCCAGGCCCGTACGGCTTCGCCCGCCGGCGCATCAGCCAGCGCCGCCGGGGTGGGCCAGCGCTCCAGCCAGTCCCGCCACGGCCCGAGGACCCGGGCGACCGGGGTCTGCTGCAACATGAACTCGCTCACCATGATCGCCCAGGCGTCGACCTCCGGGCCCCGCCACGGCAGGTCCCTTTGGTGCTCGTCGAACCACGCCAGGATCGCCGAGACGACGGCACTGCGCTGCCGCGCACCCAGCTCCTCGATCACCGCCACACCGTAACGGTTCCACCTCCCCGACCCCACCAAGGCCCACCAGACCCCCGAGCGCGTCGAGGGCCACTCGCCCCCGAGCCCGTCCCGACGCACGTCCCCCGAGCCCGTCGAGGGGCGGAGTTCGCAGAGTGACCGGTGACCACCTTGATCCGCCCCGAAAAGGCCCTCCCCACCCCTGTCACCGGTCACTTTCCGAACTCGCCGCCCGGGACCCCTTCGGCCCGTCTCCTAGGATGGGACCGATGTCGAACCTTGCTGAGGTCGCGATCCGCGACGAATCCATCCGACTGGGGCAGCTGCTCAAGCTCGCCGACCTCGTCGAGGACGGTGCCACGGCCAGGGCCGTGATCGAGAACGGCGAGGTGAGCATCGACGGACAGGTCGAGACCCGGCGCGGGGCCCAGGTCCGGCCGGGCCAGGTCGTCAGTTGTGGCGACACCTCGATCCGCGTGACCGACCGCTGACGCTCGACGAGAGGCACATCATGGATGAACCGAAGACCCGCTACGAGGAGTTCTCGATCCAGGGCTCGGAGCTGCTGGCCAAGGTGAAGGACGTGATCCGCAAGGGCAACGTGCGCCGCGTCTACATCAAGAACTCTGATGGCAACACCCTGCTGGAGATCCCGCTCAACGCAGGGATCGGGATCACCGCGGTCACGGCGATGGTCGCGCCCGCACTCGTCGCGGTCGGTGCGCTCGCTGCCGTACTCACCAAAGTGACCGTCGGTGTGGAGAGCGTCGCCGATGCCGATGATCGGACCGATCCCGCCCCGCCACCGCAGAGCTGAGGCAGGTGGCGGCCCGGAGACGGGCCCGCCGCGGTGCTGGGCCCGTTGGGTGCTGGGCCTGTTGGGTGCTGGACGGAGTTCGCAGAACGACCGGTGACGCGGTCAGGAGGGCTCAAATCGGCCCTCGATCACACCGTCACCGGTCGCTTTCCGAACTCGGCCACCAGCACCGCTGGCGGTCGGTCCGGGTCAGTCGCGCAGGGCGTAGGTCAGCAGGGCGTTGCCGACATCGGAGATCCGCGAGTCGACCAGACGCAGCCGGGTCAACGGCACGTCCTCGTCGAAGAGGCGACGTCCGACCGGCGTGACCGCCGGATGGATGGTGAGGGTCAGCGCGTCGATCAGTCCGGCCAGGAACAGCGAGCGGATGGTGTCGACTCCGCCGACCACCGAGATCGTCCCCTCGCCCTCGGACCGCAACGCGGTGACGTAATCGACGACATCGCCGTCGACGACGGTGCTGTTCCACCCGGGGTCGGCCTCCAAGGTGCTGGAGAGCACGTGCTTGCGGACCGGGTTGATGAACACACCGAAGTCGTCGTCCTTGTCCTGCCAGTACTCGCGCCACTCCTGCCACAGCTTCCGGCCGATCACGACCTCGGTCACTTCGGCCAGCGAGGCCGCCATGACCTCGCCCTCGACGGCGCCGAACGCGTCGAACTGGAACTGGTCGGGTGCCTCGACGACCCCGTTGAGCGAGCTGAACAGATGGGCGGTGGTCCTGCGGGTCATGATGTCCTCCAAGAGAGTTGGGTTGATGGATGGGCTCTCATCAGGACTGACGAGCCGACGGCCGCAAACTGATCGGTGTCGCCGGGTTCAGTGTCCCTGGTCCGACGCCTCGGTGATCACGTCCGGCAGGCCGAACTCCTCGAACACCCCTGCTCCCATGAAATGGGTGATGCTGCTGATGGAGTCGCCGGCACGGTCAACCACATGGATCGCGAACGGTTCCCACCGACCATCGCCCACCGAGTGGTAAGCAGCGACCGCCGGTCGACCGTTGGCCCGGGTCAACAGCAGCCGGGAGTCCCGGCAGATGGCTCCGGGGCCGTTCCACCATTCTTCGATCGAATCGCGGCCCTCGAACCAGAGCGCAAACGGCGGCATCGAGAACTGAGCATCCTCGGTCAGCAGCGCAACCAGTCCCGCCACGTCGTAGCGCTCGAACGCCGAGACGTACCGCTCCATGAGTTCCCGGTCGGCCTCGTCGAGCAACGACCGATTCCCTGACCCGTCGACCTCCGACTCCTCGCGCACGCCCCGGGCGCCCGCCATCGTCCGTCGTGCCCGGGCAAGGGCCGAGTTGACCGAGGCCACGGTCAGCTCGAGGGCAGCGCCGCACTCGGCCGCCGACCACGCCAGGACATCGCGCAGGATCAGCACGGCGCGTTGTCGCGGAGGCAACAGCTGCAGGGCAGAGATGAACGCCAGCCGGACCGAGTCGTGCAGCTGGGCCAGCTCGGCCGGGTCGCTGCGTTCGGGCAGCTGGTGGTCGGCGATCGGCCCGATCCAGGTCGACTCCGGCATGGTCCGCAGCGTGGTCGGATCCTCCGGCACCTGCCCGGCGGTCTGCAGGTCGACCGGCAGGGCGCGGCGCTGTGGCGACTTCGCCATGTCCAGGCAGATCCGGGTGGCGATGCGGTACAGCCAGGTCCTCACCGACGAGCGGCCCTCGAAGTCCGAGGCCCGCTGCCAGGCCCGCACCATGGTCTCCTGGGTGGCGTCCTCGGCCTCGGCGTGGTTGCCGAAGAACCGGTAGCAGTGGGCCAGGATCTCGCGGCGGTGCTCCTCGAGGTCGTCGCTTACCGGCGCCGTGATCGTCACGCGGACCACAGTACTGGGCGCCTGCGACCGTGGCGCCCAGTTTTCTGCGCGCCCGCAGCCACTCCACTCACCAGTCCCGACGGAGGTGTTTCGTACGGCATTTGCCGCTCCGGCGGCGTTTCTCGCCGACACCGGGCTGATCGCTCCTTACCCTCAACCCCATGGGATTGTTGGACCCGGTGGGACCGGAGGAGCCGCGCACCTACTGGATCCGTCGAGCGATCGTGGGTGGCGTGGCCGTCCTGGTCGTGGTGGCGCTCATCGTGCTGGTCGTCCAGCTGCGTGGTGGTGACGACACCACCCCGGCCGAGCAGCCTCCGCCCACGGCACCGAGCCTGCAGCCGGCCGAGACCCCCAGCGACAGCAGCGAGCCCTCGGACGATCCGAGCGACGATCCGAGTGACGAGCCGAGCAAGGATCCCAGCGGCGAGGCCAGCAAGAAGTCGAGCAAGGATCCCAGCAAGAAGCCGACCGACCAGGACACCGCGAGCAAGGAGCCGACCAAGAAGTCGAGCAAGTCGCCCAGCAAGAGCCCGGCCAAGCCGGCAGCCTGTGATCCCAGTGTCCTGCGCACCACGCTGACCGGGCCGAAGTCGATCACCCCGGAGAAGGAGATCACCTTCAAGGCCGGTGTCATCAATGGTGGCGACGAGACCTGCACCTTCACCCTGGACCCGGACTCGTACGTCTTCCGGGTGCACTCCGGCACCGACCAGATCTGGACCACCGAGAACTGCACCAAGTGGTTGCCCAAGGTCGAGGTCGAGCTGAAGCCGGAGGAGGACGTCACCTGGAAGATCGACTGGACCGTCCAACGCAGCAAGGACTGCGATCTGGTCGACACCAAGTTGAAGCCCGGGACCTACGCCGCCAACTCCCTGCTGGACAAGGCTCCGCCGGCCCAACTGGTGATGCAGCTCAAGTGAGCTGAGCCCGTACGACCCGGAGGGACCCGTCGGTCGGGGTCACTGCAGCTGTTCGTTGAAGGCCGACTCGGCCAACCGGGTCAGTCCCTCACGGATCGTCTTGGCCCGGCTGTCGCCCACGCCGTCCACGGTCTGCAGGTCGCCGGCGCTGGCCGCGAACAGGGCCTGCAGCGATCCGAAGTGCTCCAACAGCCGCGGCGCCAAGGACTGGGGCAGCCGGGGGATCTGGGAGAGCTGGCGGATCCCGCGCGGTGACAGGCGCGACTCGAGATGGTCGACCGGGGGATAGCCGATGGTGCGGGCCACCAGTACCGGATCGAGCAGCTCATCGGTCGGCATCTGTTGCAGGGCAGTGAATCCGTCACTGTCGGCGACCGCGTCGTAGTCCATCTCGATCAGCGCGCTGAGCTCCTCGATCCCGGCGTTCAGCTCGCGCAGCTGCATGTCGAGCAGGCGCCCGTCGGTGCCGAGCTCGAGCACGTACACGGTGAGCTCGCTCTCCAGCCGACGCACCATCTCCATGCGCTGGGCGACCAGGGCCAGGTCGCGCAGGGTGACCTGGTCCTCGACCTCGAGCGCTGACAGCCGGGAGGTGAGCTGGCTCAGACGGGCCCGGTAGCGCTCGAGGGTCTGCAGGGCGAGGTTGGCCCGCGACAGGATCTCGGCGGAGGCCTCCACCAGGTGGCGTTCGTGCTCGAGGAAGAGCGAGATCGTGGCCATCGACGCCGACACCGAGATCGCTGCCGCTCCGGTCTGGCGGGCCACCCGGTCGGCCGTACGGTGGCGGGTGCCGGTCTCCTCGGTCTCGATTCTGGCATCGGGCATCAGGTGGACCGCGGCCCGGATGATGCGGGTGGCGTCGGCGTCGATGATGATGGCGCCGTCCATCTTGGCAAGTTCTCGCACGTTCTGCGGCGTGAACGGCACGTCCAGCTGGAACCCGCCGGTGCACAACTGCTCCACCTCACGCGCATGGCCCAGGACGAGCAAGGCTCCGGTCCGGCTCTTCAGGATGCGCTCCAACCCCTCGCGCAGGGGCGTTCCGGGCGCCATCAAGGCGCGGTACTGGCGGAGCACAGGGGACATGGTGGGCAAGACGTCATCCTCGATCAGGCGGTGGGCGGTCCCATCCTAATGGGAAGTCGACCATCGTCACTGTCGATCATCGAGGACGTACGCCCGGGTGCCGGTTCAGATGGCGGCGTCGGGGCCGACCGCAGCCTCGTCGATGGTCCGGGGCCGGTGGCTCGGCCCGAGCCACTCCAACGCGCGGGCGATACGGCCCATCCGGTGCAGCTCGACGCCGGTGACGGTTTCGAGCTGGGCGTTCTGCGGGACGAACGCGGCGGTGAACCCGAGCCGGTGGGCTTCGCTGACCCGACGGCTCACTCCGGCCACCCGGCGCAGGTCGCCGGCCAGGCCCAGCTCGCCCAGGGCGACCGTCCGTTCCGGGATCAGGGCGTTGCGCGCGGCCGAGGCCACTGCCAGAGCGATGGCCAGGTCAGCGGCCGGATCGGTCAGCCGGGCACCGCCGACGGTGGAGACGTAGACGTCGCGGTCGTGGAGTCGGATCGCGGCATGGCGTTGCAGGATCGCCAGGATCATCTGGACGCGACTGCGCTCCACCCCGTGGGTGACCCGCTGGGGATGTTGGTCCATGGTGGGTCCGACCAGCGCCTGGACCTCGGCGAGCAGCGGTCGTTGGCCCTCGAGTGTCACGGTCACACAGGTGCCCGGGGTCGGGCTGTCCCGTTCGGTGGTGAACAGCCCGGACGGATCGGTGACCTCGACGATGCCGTGCTCCGACATCTCGAAGCAGCCGACCTCGTCGGCCGGACCGAACCGGTTCTTGACGCCACGGACCATCCGGAACCCGGAGTGGCGGTCGCCGTCGAACGACAGCACCACATCGACCAGGTGCTCCAACATCCGCGGGCCCGCGATCGCACCGTCCTTGGTGACGTGACCGATGATGATGACCGCCATCCCGCGGCGCTTGGCGACCCGGACCAGCCCGGCCGTGACCTCGCGGACCTGGGACACCCCGCCGGGCGATCCCTCGACCTCCGCCGCGCCGATCGTCTGGATCGAGTCGATCACCATCAGTGACGGGCCGACCTGCTCGACATGGCCCAGGATCGTGCCCAGATCGGTCTCGGAAGCAAGGTAGAGCTCGTCGGTGACCCCGTCGGTGCGGCCCGCGCGGAGCCGTACCTGGGCCGCCGACTCCTCGCCGGTCACGTACAGGGTGCGGTGGCCGTTCTTGGCCCAGCGGGAGGCGACCTCGAGCAGCAGGGTCGACTTGCCGACCCCGGGCTCCCCGGCGAGCAGCACGACCACACCGGGCACCAGTCCGCCACCCAGCACCCGGTCGAGCTCACCGACCCCGGTCAGCGCGCGACGGGCCTCGGTCGCCGACACCTCGCCGATCGGCACGGCACGGGTGTCCGGGGTTGAGGCCCGGACCTGTTTGAGCTTCGGCGCGCCGACCTCGGTGACACTGCCCCAGGCCTGGCACTCACCGCACCGACCGACCCACCGCGCGGTCGTCCAGCCGCACTCGGTGCAGGCCCACCCCGGTTTCGTTCCCGCCTTCGCCATGGATCACACGCTAGAGCAGGGGTCCGACAAACCGGCAGACCGGTCAGTGCGGCAGGGTTCAGTGCGGCAGGGTGCGGGCGAGCTCGAGGACCAGCGCGTTCGCCTCGTGCTCACCGACGGTGATGCGGATCCCGTCGGCGTCCTCACCGGCGACATAGGGCCGTACGGCCACGCCCGCGGTACCGAAGTGCTCGGCCCAGCGCAGGGTCCGTGCCCCGGCCGCCAGCCAGGCGAAATTGCCCTCACTGTCAGGCACCTCCAGCCCGAGGCTGCGCAAGCCGTCGACCAGCACGGTGCGTTGCGCGACGAGATCGGCGACCCGGGCGGACAGCTCGTCCTGGGCGTCCAGACTGGCGACCACCGCCGCCTGGGCCAGCGACGAGACCCCGAACGGCAGCGAGGTGGCCCGGACCGCCTGGGCC
>DVLP01000376.1 GCA_018715445.1 Candidatus Avipropionibacterium avicola
CACCTCGTCCTGGCGACGTTCGGCGCCCAGTTCGGCCAGCAGGGCCGGATCCCACGCCCGCGCGTCCCGGCGGTGGTTGCGGCCCAGGATGTGGGGTTCGTCGGTGAACATCGCCACGATCGGGTCGCCGAACCAGCGGCCCAGGTGCTCGGCGTAGGCGTCGTGGGTCAGGCGGATGAAGGAGGCGACGGCGGCTGGGTCGAGCAGGTTGGCCGCAGCCGGCGCCAACGGCGATCCGTCGTCGTTGTGGCCGTACGCGCCACGGATGGTGCCTTCGCTCGGCACGTCGAACAGCGCCATCAACCGCCACCGACCGGCGAACTCGTCGGCGCTCAGTCGGATCAGGTGGTGCTCACCCGGATCCAGGACCCGGGTCGAGTCGGCGATCACCTGGTGCTGGTCGTCCAATTGGCCGGCCACCACCGCGACCAGTCGGTCGACCAGACTGCGACCGGTGGTCGGGCGCCAGTAGCCCACGCGCCGGTTCTCCGTGACGGTCGCGTCGGTCTCGCGGGTCCAGGTCGTCTTGGGGTCGGCGGTCCAGACCTGCTTGGCCGCGGCGGTCGCCTCGTCGCTGCCGACGATCACCCCGTCCTCGAGGGTGACCGCATCACCCAGCACCAGGCCACGGGCCATGTGCTCCGGGTTGGCGGCCACCACCTCGCCGTTGGCCGAGCCCGAGGGGTAGGATGCTTCGTCGTACAAAATCACCCTGAGCCCGAGCCGGCGGCAGACCTCCATCACCCGGTCCAGGGCGTTGAACCACTGCTCGGTCAGGTAGCCGACCTGCGGGTCCAGCCCGACCCGGGCACAGGGGCAGACTCCGCTGAAGCCGGCTGCTGCGAAGGCTTCGAGTTGTCGGGCCAGCTCCGCAGGATCCATGTGGTCGTTGAGGAACCAGAAGGCGATCGGGCCGAACCGGTGTGGCGGGTCGCGGAATTGCGTGGCCAGATCGGTCAGCGGCGTTGCCTCGGCGTACTCGGCCATGCACTCACTGTACGCGGTCGCGGCCGCACAAATGGAACGAGTCAATCGTGGTTTCGGCAATCACATGTAGAGTCGAAGGTGTCCGGATGAACGCCCCGACTCGGGTCGCGTGATGACGGCGCTACCGGAGGAGGCCACCATGGCCACTCAACCCGCCTCCATCCAACCGGACCGCCGAGTCCACAACATCACGGATGAGCCACCTGTCCGGCCCTGCGTCTCGGACGACCGCACGGGTGTCGGTGCCCATCGGACCCTCTCCTCGACCGTGTCCCTACCGGACCACCTCTCCTGCGGATCGTTCAGGAGCGCCGCAACTGATCTCTGACCTGGCCTTCGGCCCGGCCCCTGGAAAGGAATTCTCGCCATGACCACCGTCGTCGACGACACACCGTCCGCCGCACCGCCGGCGCCATCGACTCCGCGGGAGAGCTCGTTCACCGCGCTGGCCCACAAGGTCCAAGCCCTTGGCCTGATGCGGCGTCGCTATTCGTACTACTGGTTCAAGCTCATCGGGGCCGTGGCGATGATCGCCGGTTGGGTGGCCGTCTTCCTCTGGATTGGTGACAGCTGGTGGCAGCTCGTCTGGGCAGCGGTGCTGGCCGTGATCATGACGCAGACAGCCTTCCTCGGCCATGACGCCGCCCACCGCCAGATCTTCAAGTCAGGCAAGTGGAACGAGTGGGTGAGCCTGATCGTCGCCAATCTCCTGGTGGGGATCAGTTACGGCTGGTGGCAGAGCAAGCACAGCCGCCACCACGCGCGCCCGAACCAGGAGGGCCATGACCCAGACATCGCTCTGGAGGCGGTGGCGATGACTCCGGCGATGGCCACCCGGCACAGCAGCCGATTGATGCGGTGGTTGGTCGCCCGGCAGGGGTGGTACTTCTTCCCGATCCTGCTGCTCGAAGGAGTTTCGCTGCACTGGGACGGAATTCGTCGGTTGTTGAGCCGCGGCAGGGTGAAGCGTCGGTGGGTGGAAGGCGCGTTCCTGCTGCTCCGACTCGGCGGTGTGGTCGCACTGATCTTCGGGTACCTTCCTCCAGGCAAGGCGGCGGCGGTCCTGGGCCTCCAGCTCGCCCTGTTCGGCCTCTACATGGGCTCATCGTTTGCTCCGAACCACATCGGCATGCCGTTGGTCTCCCCGCAGCTGAAGTTGGACTTCCTCCGTCGCCAGGTGTTGACCAGCCGCAACATCAGCGGTGGCCCACTGGTCTCGATGTTCATGGGTGGGTTGAACTACCAGATCGAGCACCACCTGTTCCCCTCGATGGCTCGCCCCCACCTTCGCAAGGTGCGAGTCCTGGTGATGGCCCACTGTGCCGCAGAGGGCGTTCCGTACACCCAGGCCACCCTGTGGGCGGCCTACCGAGCCGTGATCAGGTACCTCAACAGCGTGGGTCTGAAGGGGAATGACCCGTTCTTGTGCCCCTTGGTGGCTCAGCGGCGCGCGCTCTGACAGACGGGGGTCGTTTCCGGGGACGAGGTCGGTGTGACGGGCAGCAGCGGAGGCTGCCGCGAGGAGTTGGTCCGATAGGGTGAATCTCGTGAAGTGGACCAAGCGGTTGGTCGAGACTCTCAACGGTGACGGCTCATCTCGCGACCCGATGGTCATCACAGGGGCCGACGCCGGCTGGGGTCGACCTCCGAAGGGCAATGCACCGTCATCACGGCCTCACGGGCCGGAAAGGATCACGACGACCGATGACTTCCCTGATGTTCTGGAACCTGTACACCGCTGGCCGCGAGTCGATGGCTGGCGACGACCAGCGATGGGACGAGCAGGTTGCGGTCGTCCAGCGGCACCGTCCTGACATCCTGGCCGTCACCGAAGGCTGGGAGTGGGACAACGACGATCGTGCCCTGTTCCGTCGGGCGCAGGAGCAGTTCGGCTATCAACACGGCGAGCTGTACGAGGCCAAGACCGGTTGCCACATGGCGATCTTCACCAACGACCCGATCCAAATCGCTCACTTCCGCGGGCAGCCGCAGGCCCAGACCTTCTGGCACGGCGGCTACCGCGCGACCCTGTCGATCCCCGGGACGGAGCGGCCGTTCACCGTGGTTGGCACTCACCTCAACCCCTTCGATCCGACCCTGCGTCGGATTGAGGGCAACTTCCTGCGGGTCCACCTCCCAGTCCATGAGCACGGCGTGATCGTGATGGACGCCAACACCACCGCCCCCGGGGATCCCGAGCCACCGTTCGGGGTCAACAGCCACCAGCTCGGTGAGGAGAAGGCCGACCGGACCGCGGTCGACGTGCTCGCCACGATCGGATTGACCGACGTCGGCGCCCACTTCGGGGACCGCAGCCCCACCTGTGGGTACTACCGTCGGTCCGGGACCGCCGAGGCGGGCGCGGTGCAGAAGCTGGTCCGGATCGACCAGATCTGGGCGACCCCGTCGGTGGAACTGAAGGGCTATCGGGTGATCGACGACGTCAGCGTCGACCCGGAGCTCGACCATGCCTCGGACCATCGTCCGGTGTGGCTGGACTTCGCCTGACGGCCCGGCGCTGCGTCGTACGGCCTCGGTGAGCCGGACTCAGTCGTCGGCGGGCGGTGGGGTGTGCTTGCTGTCCACGGCGAACGCCCACCGCAGCGTCCCGCAGGCGGTCTGGGCGATCGGCTTGGCCATCAGCTCCCGCAGCGGCGAGTAGGGCAGCCGGAGCCGGGCCAACGCCCAGGCCGGCATCAACGACAGGGCGCCCTGGACCAGCATCTTGTAGGCCGGCAGGGAGCTGCGGGGCAGCGGCGGGTGATCCAGCAGCAGCTCGGCGGCCTCCACGGCCGGCTCGGTCCGCTTCAGCTCGAGGCGGTACGACATCGCGGCGGCCTCCAGCTCGGCCCGGCTCCGGGGCGGGGTCGGCACCCCCAGCCGCTCGGCGACCACGGCGGTCTGGGCCACGTACTCGTCGCAGCGCTCGGGGGAGAGCGGCTTGGCGCCGAAGGCCTGGTGGGCAGCCAGGAAGGACTCGGTCTCGGCGACGTGCACCCAGGTCAACAGGTGGGGATCACTGGCCTCGTACGGCTCGCCCTCCGGGGTGATCCCCTTGACGAACTGGTGGCTGTGCTCGACCTTGCCGATCGCCGCCTCCGCCTCGAGGATCGTGCCGTAGGTGGTGACGTTGATGAAGTGGGCAGTGCGCTGCAGTCGACCCCAGGGGTCGCCGCGGTAGCCGGAGTGCTCGGAGACGGCCTGCATGGCGACCGGGTGGAGGGACTGCATGAGCAGGGCCCGGATCCCGCCGATGAACATCGAGGTGTCACGGTGCACCCGCCAGATCGCATCGGCAGGGCTGAACCAGCGCTCACCCTCGACCTGCCAGACCGGCGTGGAGCTGGCGAAGTCCGGTCCGTTCACCTTGGAACGGACCGCGGTGGTGATCCTGGTACGGGCTCGTGAGAGCAGCTTGCTGGCCACGATCCCATCTTACCTACAGTTGCG
The DNA here is from genome assembly GCA_018715445.1 of Candidatus Avipropionibacterium avicola. GTDB lineage: Bacteria > Actinomycetota > Actinomycetes > Propionibacteriales > Propionibacteriaceae > Avipropionibacterium > Avipropionibacterium avicola. The sequence continues at coordinate 4,438 of DVLP01000376.1, forward strand.
TAGGTTGGGTCGTCGGCCCGCGCGGACCGGTACTCTTGGCGCGGCTGAACGGAGGCAATCGATGAGTGGGTCCGATGATGTGGTCCGGGAGATGTTGGCGGCGCTGCCCAATGATCCCGGGGATCGTGGCACCCGTCGGGCACGGTTGACCGATTTCCTGGCCGACATGGTCGCCGAGCTGCCGGTCGGCACCGAGCTCCCCGCCGAACGGGTCCTGGCCGAACACTTCTCGGTGGCGCGGATGACCGTGCGTGAAGCCGTGGACGGCTTGATCGCGCGAGGGCTGGTGGAGCGGGTGCCCCGCCGGGGCAGCTTCGTCGCGCAGCCGCGTTTCGTCCACACCCGGCACCTGGTCTCCTACGACGATGACATGCGGGCACGCGGCATGACGCCGGGAGGGCGCAAGGTGTCGTCCCGGGTCCGTACGGCCAGCGAGTCCGTGGCCCGTGCGCTCGGGGTCGAGCCGGGGGCCCGCTACCTCGACCTGGTACGGCTGCGGACCGCTGACGCGGTCCCGATGGCCATCACCCGTTCGCAGTTGTCCCTGGAGCGGTTCCCGGGCCTGGAACGCAATGCGTTCAGCACCTTGGCGATGCACGAGGTGTTGGAGCGGGAGTGGGGCGTACGGCCCGCCACGCACGAGCAGCGGGTCCGGGCGGCGACCGTGACCGCGTCGGAGGCCGAGTTGCTCGAGACCGAACCGGGGGCCCTGGCCTTCGAGATGGCCGGGCAGAGCCGCGACCGGTCCGGCGAGGTGATCGAGGTGGCCCGTTCGCTCTATCGCGCCGATCGGTACGAGATCGTGCTGCAGACCGAGTTCCACAACTGAGGTCGCCCCTCGACGGGCTCGGGGATCGGGGTCAGCTGCGAACGGCGTCGACCGTGGGCAGCACCGTGGCCGGATCAGTCACCCAGGCGACCACGTCGGACAGGTGCGGGGTCACCAGGGCGGGCCGGGCGTACGGGAGGTCGGACTCCGGCGTGGACTGGGCGCGGTACCGCTCGAGCAGGTAGTCCTCCACCTGGGCGGGATCCTCGGGGGCGTCGCGGCGCAGCAGTACGGTGCTGGCTCCGGAACGGTTGCCGCCGACGATGTCGTGGTCGATGCGGTCACCGACATGGACGTGCACGCTGGCCCCACCGCGCGCCCGCAGGAACATCTCCTCGGCCGGCTTGGGTGCGCCGACGTCGTCGCTGGCGATCAGTTCGTCGACCGCGGTGAGCAGTCCGGCATGGCGCAGGATCGGCTCCTGGTAGCGGCGCCACCCGTTGGTGAGGATGATCGTGGTCCAGCCGTGGCTGCGCAGGTCGCCCAGCAGGGTCCCGGTGTCCTCGTGCAGCACCTGGGTCAGGTTGTCGGCGGCGTACTGCTCCAACCGGTCCAGCATGTCGAAGCCGGGATCACGCTCGCCCACGGTCTCGGCGACCAGTTGATGCCAGTCGTAGGCCTCCAGTCGGTCGTCGTCCAGCAGCTCGCGATGGCGCTGGTTCATCTGCTGACGCAGGGCGGTCGCCTCGTCCTCGGAGTCGGTGACGGCGACCATCGCATCGCGCAGCACCTGGGAGAACGGGCCCCGGATCAGGGTGTCGTCCAGATCGAAGGAGATGACCTTCGTGCCCGGTGCGGGGGTCACATGCGGAGGCGGATTCATCGGGTCCCTTTCGGTCCTTGACTGCGGTGCCCGTTGCGCTGGATGCCTCGAGACGTGACCTCGTCACGTCCTTCCCTCGTCCGCGAGCACTCCCGGAGATCGTAGGAATGGTCTAGTCCAGTGTCAATCCATCGTCCAGTCCTCGGGTCGGTGCTGTCCCGGGTCGGCGTCGCCTCGACGTTCTGCTGGCAGCGGATCCACCCATGGCAGATCTGCTCGTGATCGTCGGGGCCTCGCGGGCAGGGTGAGTGCCATGAGTGATGACGAGCAGACCCCGACACCCGATCGGGACGACGGAGTGGCCCAGAATCTGATGGAGCACAGGGTGCTGGTCCTCGACGGCGAGTTGGACGATCACAACGGCACCAGGTTGTTGAGCCAGTTGGTGATGCTCTCGGCTGCGGATCCGAAGACCGACATCGCCCTGTGGATCAACTCGCCGGGTGGCTCGGTCCCGGCGATGGTGGCCATCTCCGACGTGATGCGCGCCATCCCCAACGATGTCACCACCTGTGCCCTGGGGATCGCTGCCAGCGCAGGGCAGTTCCTGTTGTCGGCCGGCACACCGGGCAAGCGGTACGCGCTGGAGCACTCGAGGATCCTGATGCACCAGGGATCATCCGGCATCGGTGGCAGTGCGGTCGACATCGAGCTCCAGGCCGAGGACCTGCGCCACGTCCGCGACACGGTCCTCGGGCTGATCGCCGACTTCACCGGGCAGTCGGTCGAGACCGTCTTCGCCGACTCCCTGCGCGATCGGTGGTACACCGCCCAGGCCTCGGTCGAGTACGGATTCATCGACCGGATCGTCACCGACCCGTTGGTCCTCACGCCGACGAAACCCTCCGTGGGCTTGGGATATCGAGGCTTCACCACCACCGAGGAGGTCCGATCGTGACCAGCTACGCCATCCCCAATGTCATCGCCGAGCATCCTCGTGGTGAGCGGGTGCTCGACGTCTACAGCCACCTGTTGCACGAGCGGATCATCTGTCTCGGCACCGAGATCGACGACGGCGTCGCGAATGTCGTGATCGCCCAGATCCTGCACCTGGCCTCACTCGACCAGGACCGGGAGATCTCGTTCTACCTCAACTCGCCCGGAGGCTCGCTGACGGCGATGTTCGCCGTCTACGACACGATGCAGTTCGTCAGGACGCCGATCGCGACCACCTGCATCGGTCAGGCCGGCTCGGCCGCCGCCGTCCTGCTGGCCGCGGGGGCGCCGGGGCGACGTGCCGTGCTGCCGCACTCCCGGGTGGTGCTGCACCAACCGTCGGGCCAGGGTCGCGGGGCGATCCCGGACCTGATCCTGGCCGCCGACGAGGTGCTGCGGCTGCGGTCCGAGACCGAACAGGTGCTGTCCCACCACACCGGACGTTCGATCGACCAACTCCGCCGGGACACCGACCGTGACCGGGTCTTCACCGCCGCCCAGGCGGTCGAGTACGGTCTGGCTGACCACATCACCACTCCGTGAGCTTGTCTCCGCCGGTGCGATCCCTGCCGGAACGGCAATCCCGTGGACGCGGGCGAGGCAGCGTGGCAGCATCACGCCATGCCTGCTGATCCGCGCCCGGTGGTCCGACACGTCCTGTTCGACGCCGACGACGTCCTGCAGCAGGCACCGCAGACCCCGCAGGAGATGGCGCGGCCACATCTCGGGGACCGTGCCGCAGACTTCATCCGGGCAGCCTTC
>DVLP01000377.1 GCA_018715445.1 Candidatus Avipropionibacterium avicola
GGCGTCACATGGAGGACCTCCAACGCGTCGTGAGCGTTCCTAGGGTGAGTGCCGAACCGCCCGGGGACCCGGGCGACACAGCGACCGGGAGGCAGGCACGGTGGGGGCGGATGTGGTCGTGATCGGCCTGGGCTACGTGGGACTCCCGCTGGCACTTGAGGCAGCCCGCTCCGGGCTGCGCGTCCTCGGCCACGACACCGACCCGGAGGTGGTCGCCGCACTCAATGCCGGAGACAGTCACGTCGACGACCTGGACGACGCCGACCTGGCCCACCTCCTGGCGAACGGTTTCAGTGCCAGTGCCGATCCGTCGGTGATCGCCGAGGCCGAGGTGGTGGTCATCTGCGTGCCGACCCCGCTGTCGGACGACGGCGGCCCCGACCTGTCGGCCGTCGTCGCCGCCACCGGAGCCGTCGCCGCCCACCTTCGGCCCGGGACGGTCGTGGTGCTGGAGTCGACCACCTACCCGGGGACCACCGAGGAGCTCGTGGTCCCGATGCTGGAGCACGGTTCCGGGCTGCGGGCCGGCGCTGACTTCCATGTGGCCTTCTCCCCGGAACGGATCGACCCCGGCAACCCGGTCCACGGCCTGCGCAACACCCCCAAGGTCGTGGGTGGGCACACCCCGGCCTGCACCGAACGTGCCAGCGCCTTCTACTCCCGCTTCGTCGACACCGTCGTGCCGGCCAAGGGCACGCGCGAGGCCGAGACCGCCAAGCTGCTGGAGAACACCTACCGCCACATCAACATCGCGCTGGTCAACGAGATGGTCCAGTTCACCCACGAGCTCGGCATCGACCTGTGGGACGTGATCGAGCTGGCCTCGACCAAGCCGTTCGGATTCCAGGCCTTCCGGCCGGGTCCGGGTGTCGGCGGACACTGCATCCCGATCGACCCGAACTACCTGAGCCACAACGTCCGGTCACGACTGGGCTACCCGTTCCGGTTCGTCGAGCTGGCCCAGGAGATCAACGACCGGATGCCGACCTACGTGGCCCGACGCGCCCAGGAGATCCTCAACGACGACGGACTGGCCGTCAACGGTGCCCGGGTGTTGCTGCTCGGGGTCACCTACAAACCTGACATCGCCGACCAGCGCGGCGCTGCGGCGGTCCCGCTGGCCCGGGCCCTCACCCGGCTGGGGGCCAGCATCGAGTTCCACGATCCGCTGGTCGAGAGCTGGCAGTTCGACGACCGGGTGATGTCCCGCGTCCCCGACCTGGAGGCCACCGTCACCGAGGTCGACCTGGTGATCCTGGTGCAGGACCACCGTCGGTACGAGATCGACCGGTTGGCCGATCTCTCCCGCCGCTTCTTCGACACCAGGGGCCGGGTCACCGCACCCGGTGCCGTACGGCTCTGAGGTGTTGATGACGACCGAGTGCGTGGACAAGTCCCTGTTGGGCGGGGACGGACCGGGGATGCGGACCTGGGTGGACGGCCGCGGGGCCTCCTGGGCGCCACGGGAGCTCCCGGCGCGACTGAGTGGTCCGGCCAGCGAGCTGGCCCGTCGCCACGACGCCGTGTCCTTGACCCGCCGTGGCCCCCGGACCGTGGTCCACGGCGGCATCTCCGGAGCCGTCCCGGTCCACGTCGACCTCGCGGGCCAAGGGGTACGGGTCAGCACCCGCCTCGACCCACTGGTCCGGGACCGTACGACGATCGCACCGGACTGGGACGGAGTCGCGCACCTGCTCGGCGTCGGCGCCCCGTTGGGCGGGCGCACCACCGTACGAGGGATCCGACGCCTGCAGCCGTGGGAGACCGCCGAGATCGATCCCACCGGTGAGGTCCGGCTCGCCCAGCAGCGCTGGCCCTGGCTCGATGCCCACGACGGCCGCGGCACCCTCGACCAACTCGCCGAGGCACTGGCTGCGGCGGTCACCGAAGCATTCGACCATGGTCCGGTCGCTCCCCTGCTCAGCGGTGGCTGGGACTCCCGGCTGCTGACCGCACTGGCCGTACGGGCCCGGCCCGATGAGCCGATGCTGGCACGGACCACGTCCTCCGACACCGGGACGGTGCTGGAGGAACTCGTCGCCGCACGAGTGGCCGAACACCTCGCCATCGACCACCGCGTGCTGATGCCACGACGGGACCAGTTCGGCGCCGACCTGACCGACTTCGCCGAGGCGGTCGCCCACCAGACGAGCTTCCATGTCTGGCTGGTCCCCGTCCTGCGCGATCTGAACGTCCTGCGCGACCTGAAAGGGCAGGACCGCGCCACCGTCCTGGACGGTCTGGGCGGCGGACTGGTCGTCGGCGGCACCTTCTCCGATCGGCCCGGACCACGGAGCCTGCTGGAGCGCCGCATCGAGGTGCTGACCCCCTACCTGCGCTCGGCCGGGACCGTCCTGCGGCCCGAGGCGGTCGCCGCGGTCGCGGCCCGCAGCCGTTCCGCGATCGAGGAGGGCGCCGGTCCCCTGCTGGACCATCCGTACGGGGCCGCCCTCACCGCCCATCTCCACCGGACGGTCCCGGGCATCAGCCTGGCCCCGTACGGCGTGCTCAGTCTCGCCGGGCCGGTGGCGACCCCCTTCCTGGACGACCGGGTGGTCCGCGCCGCCTTCGCGCTGGACCCCCAGGAGCATCGTGACGGCCAGCTCTACCGCCGGCTGCTGCAGCGCATCGACCCGACGTTGGCCACCGACGCCACCGCCGAGCAGCTCACCCCGTGGCCCCGACCCCATCCGCGCCGGATCACCTCCCCCGAGGCCACCCGGGTGATCCGCGAGCTGGTCCTGGCCGAGCCGATCCGGCCGCTGGTGTCCGACGAGCTGGCCGCTGCCGGTCCCCGGCACTGGTCGCGGCTGCTCGCCACCCGCGGACCGCAACACCTGCTGCGCGGGCTGGCCGTGCTGTCGCTGTGGTTCGAACGTCACCGCTCACGCCTGGGCGGGATCGACGCCGGAGGTCTGCTGCGGTGACGACCCTGCGCCACGAACGACTCGAGGACCCTCCGGCCACCGGACCGGTCGCGCCCACCGTGGTCGCGACCGGCGCCAGCCTGGGCGGCCCGCGCGCCCTGTCCGGCGCGGTGCTCGAACGGCTGGTGGCCGCCGAGTGCGCCGGCGCCCACCTGGTCCTGGTCGCCGCCCACCCCGAAGACCTGGACACCCCGGTCGCGCAGGTGGTGCGTCAGGTCGTCACCTGGGACCCGGCGCTGGCCCGGGAGGCCACCGCCCGCTACGGCGCCGAACGGGTCACCCTGCTCGCCACGGCGGAGGCCGTCGAGCCGTGGCTCGACCGCCTGCGCCGACCCGAGTCGATGACCCTGCGACGCCGCCTGCGTCGACGGCTGCGCCGGGTCGCGGTGCTGACCCGGCTCCACGACCTCCTCACGAGGGGGCGGCGATGACCAGGCACTACGACATCGTGATGGCGACCGACTTCCGGTTCCCCGGTGGCACCACGGCCAGCGTGGTCGAGGAGGTCACCGCCCAGCACCGTGCCGGCCACCGGACCGGCCTGCTGCAGCTGGACTCCGGGCTGATCCGTCGTCCCCGACCGTTCGCCGAGCGGATCCGTCGTCTGGTCGCCGAGGGCGCGGCCGAGCTGATCACCGGATCGGAACCGGTCCGGACCCCGCTGCTGCTGGTGCGCCACCCCACGGTGCTGTCCCAGGCGCCGACCGCGATCCCGCCGGTCGACACCGACCGGGTCGTCCTGGTGGTCAATCAGGTGCCCCGGGACGAACGCACCTACTACGACGTCGCCACCGTGCACCGCGTCACGACCGCCACCTTCGGTGTCGAGCCACTGTGGGCACCGATCAGTCCCCGCGTGCGCGCAGCCATCGCGGCCGAGGCCGACGTGGAGATGACCGCGCAGGACTGGGAGAACGTCATCGACCTGGACCAGTGGCGGGTCGA
>DVLP01000378.1 GCA_018715445.1 Candidatus Avipropionibacterium avicola
TGGCGGCACCAATGCTCGCCGCCTGTGCCACATCGGCGCCGACGCCGACCACCGGATCGAGCGCTCCGGTGGGCGAGGTCGACCCCGAGAACCCGTTCGGCCTGAACGCAGGCGAGCTCGACGTGGTCGTCTTCGACGGAGGTTCGGGGGTGGACTACCTCGACACCGTCCAAGACCTGTTCGCCGGCCGCCATGGTGACACCACGATCACCGTGGACAAGACCCAGGACCTGTCGCCCCTGCAGTCGCGCTTCGTGAACCAGAACCCGCCGGATGTGTTCCAGAACTCTGGCGCGAAGGCCCTCGACGCCACCGTGCTGGCCGCGAACGGTCAGCTCTCGGTCCTCGAGGACCTGATGGCTGCGCCGAGCTGGGATGACCCCTCGATCACGGTCGAGGAGAGCCTCGGTCTTGGTGTGCGTCCGGCCGGGACCATCGACGGCACGCTGGTGAGCTTCAACTTCGTGCAGTACGCCTGGGGCTTCTGGCACGACGCCACCCTGTTCGCCGACAAGGGGTGGGAACTGCCGGACAGCTGGGAATCCCTGATGGAGCTGTTCGCCACGATCAAGGCCGACGGCATCGCTCCACTGGCCTTCACAGGCGTCCACACCAACTATCCCGAGAGCGGTCTGTTCCATCCGTTGGTGGCCAAGTTCGGTGGTCAGGAGGTCTGGAAGCACGTCGACAACCTGGAGGATGGGGCCTGGCAGCAGGACGCCATCCGTCAGGCCGCCGAGGCGCTGCTGCAGTTGCGCAAGGACGACTACATCCTGCGTGGCGTCGCGCAGATGACCCACCTGCAGTCGCAAACCGCCTGGCTCGACCACCAGGCGGCCTTCATCCCGGTCGGGGCCTGGCTGGAGAACGAGATGCGTTCCACCATCGGCAAGGACTTCCAGCTCACCGCGACCGCGATCCCCGGCCCCGGGGGCAACCTCAACGACCTGACACCGAACAATGCCGGTGCGGCATGGCTGGTGCCGACCCAGGCGGCCAACGCACCGGCTGCCAAGGAACTGCTGCGTGCCCTGGTCAGCAAGGAAGCAGCCCGGACCTATGCCGAGCTCACCAACTCGGTGACGGTCGTCAAGGGTGCCCATGACGACCAGGACCTCGGCCCCGCCTTCGAGTCCATCTCGACGATGATCACCAAGTCCGATGCCCAGGAGCCGTGGACCCCGATCGAGTACAACAACTGGTACAAGTCACTCAGCACCGAAGTGGGGGCTGCGCTGCTGGCCCTCCTGGTCGGTGACGCCACCGTCGAGGACTTCCTCGGGCGCTGCCAGCGCAAGGCGGACCAGGTGAAGGGTGACCGCAAGATCAAGAAGTTCACCCGATGACCACGAAGGGTCGTTGGCCCCTCATCATCACCTTCCTGGCACCGGGACTGTTGCTGTACGGGGTCTTCGTGCTGTCCAGCTTCGTCCAGGGCGTCCAGATCTCCCTGACCGACTGGACGGGACTGACCCCGGACTTCAACTACGTCGGTCTGGCCAACTACACCGACCTGCTGCGGGACGGGGAATGGTGGAGAGCCCTGCGCCACAACGTGATCCTGCTGATCTTCGTCCCCGTGGTCACCCTGTCGCTGGCCCTGTTCCTGGCGAGCATGCTCGCCAGGGGCGGGCCCGGTGCCCTGCGTGGGGCCAAGGGCGCCGGCTTCTACCGCGTGGTGTTCTTCTTCCCCCAGGTCGTGCCCGTCGTGATCATCGGCATCATGTTCCTCTACATCTATGCCTCCCAAGGGGGTTTGCTGCAAGGCATCCTCGGCCTGGTGGGTGTCGACCTGCTCGACGTCATCCCGAACGGTCCGTTGGGCAACCCCCGCACCATCCTGTTCGCCATCGCCCTGGCCGGGGTCTGGTCATCGGTGGGCTTCTACCTGGTGCTCTTCCTTGCCGGCATGGGCCAGGTGCCCGCTGAGCTGTACGAGGCGGCAGCCCTGGACGGGGCCACCGGGGTCCGCAGCTTCTTCTCGGTGACGCTGCCCCTGATCTGGTCGCACGTGCAGACCGCGCTGGTCTATCTGGGCATCGGAACCCTGGACTCCTTCGCGCTGGTGGCCGTCATGGCCCACAACGGCGTCGATGCGGACTTCGGGTCCGACACCATGTCGACCTTGTTGTATCGCACGGCCTTCACGCTGAACTCCCAGTTCGGTTATGCCTCGGCCATGGGCACGATGATGATGATCTTCTCCATCGTGCTGGCCATGATCACCTTCCGACTGACCCGACGTGACCGGATCGAGTACACATGAGCACGCCTGTGACCACCCGCCGCTTCGGCGGCGCCTCCCGCCTGCTGCACGGGATCCCGCATGTCTTCGTGATTGCCTGGGCCGTGATGGTGCTGCTCCCGCTGGCCTGGATCGTGATGTCGTCGCTGAAGACCAACGCGGAGATCTATCGCAATCCGTTCGGTCCACCGGGCGAACTCCGGTTGGGAATCTACGCCGAGGCCTGGCAGATCTCCAACATCGGCTCCTACTTCGTCAACACCGTCATCGTGGTGGCCGGCGGTGTTGTGCTGACGCTGTTGCTGTCGGCGATGGCGGCCTATGTCTTTGCCCGCTACCCCTTCTTCGGCCGTCGCGGCTTCTACTACCTCTACCTGGCAGGGATGACCTTCCCGGTGTTCCTGGCGATCGTGCCGCTGACCAAGATCGCCCAGACCTTGGGGCTGTTCGCCAACAAGCCGGGTCTGATCCTGATCTACACCGCCTTCTCGTTGCCGTTCTCGGTGTTCTTCCTGACAGCGTTCTTCCAGTCGCTGCCGGGCGAACTCGCCGAGGCAGCCTTCATCGACGGGGCAGGACACTTCGGGGTCTTCTTCCGCGTGATGCTGCCCCTGGCCCGTCCCGGCCTGATCTCGATCGGGGTGTTCAACTTCCTGGGGCAGTGGAACCAGTACCTGTTGCCGGTTGTGTTGAACCCACCCGTTGACCAGGCCAGGTCGAACTTCGTCCTGACCCAGGGACTGGCCGATCTTGCGCTACGGCAGAACTACGAGTCCGGTCCGACTGCGGTCGCCCAGCTGTTCGCGGGCCTGGTGATCGCCATGATCCCGGTGCTGGCCGTCTACATTGTGTTCCAACGACACGTCCAGGAGGGGTTGACCGCGGGTGCACTCAAGTAACGGGCGGGACGCCTCCGCCATCCTCGCCACCATCAGGGCTGCGTTGCCCGGGCTGTCACCGTCGCAGCAGCGACTGGCCCGCCTTGCCGCCGATGCGCCGTACGAGGTGGCCCGGCTGACCATCACCGAGTTCGCCCAGCGTGGCGAGACCTCGCCGGCCTCGGTCACCCGACTGTGTCGCGCCCTCGGCCTGGACAGCTATGCCCAGCTGCGCATGGAGCTGGCCGTGGCCGGGCAACAGTTGGAGGGCGAGGGACAACGGATCTCCGGTGACCTGACCGAGGACTCCACTCTGTCCGAGGTCGTCGAGGCACTCGGTGACCTGGACGCCCGCTCCATCAAGGAGACCGCACGCCTGCTCGACCTGGACGCTCTGGAGGCCGTGGTCGAGGCGATCGGCGATGCCCGCCACGTCTACCTGATGGGGGCCGGCTCCTCCCACGTCGTGGCGGTCTACCTGGAGTTGAAGCTGCGCAGCCTCGGAGTCGCGACGACGACGTTCTACGACATGGCCAATGCCGTGATCGGCATCGCGCTGGCCGAGCAGGGCGATGTCATGCTGCTGGTCACCCCGACCGGCATCGCCCGGGAGTCGGTGCCGATCCTCACCGAGGCCAAGCGCCGCGGCTGCGTCACCGTGGCCCTGACCGGCAACCCTCGGTCCGCGGTGACCGGGGTGGCCGACCACTGCCTGATGACGGTGCAGGGGGAGTCCGACCTGCAGACCGGGGTGTTGAGCAGCCGGGTCGCGGAGTTGTTCGTCACCGACTGCATCACCAGCGGTCTGGTGGTACGTCGTCATGACCGCTCGGTCCGAGCCCTCGCCGCGGTCGAGGAAGCCCTGCAGAGCTACTGGTGAGGGTCCGTCGATGAGGACCGGTCACGGTGTCGCGGGGCGAAGCGCCGTCGGTAGTCACTTGGTGACCGGCCCGTCAGGGCGCGGAAGCGGCGGCTGAAGTGGTTCGGGTCGGGCCAGCCGACCCGGGCGCCGATCCGACCCACCGAAAGTGTCGATCCCAGCAGGTACGAGGTGGCCCGCTCGACCCGGGTGCGGTCCAGCCAGGCCATCGGCGACATCCCCAGCTGATCGGCGAAGAGTCGGTGCAGGTGGGGGACCGAGACCCCCACCCGATCGGCCAGGTCCGGCACCCGCCAGGTCGCCGCGACGTCCTCGGC
>DVLP01000379.1 GCA_018715445.1 Candidatus Avipropionibacterium avicola
GTCGTCGCCGGTGCCGGGTCGCCCGATCCCTGCTCGGCGCGGGAGCACCCGGTGAAGGCTCCGAGCCCGACCCCGGCGGCCAGGCCCAATCCCACCAGGGACCGGCGCGTCAGGGCGCACCGCTCGGCAGCAGGGGCGTGACGGGTGACATGGATGGAACGGGTGGCGGAACGATGACGGGTACGCCCGTGGGACGGGCAGGCAAGCAACATGGCGAAAAGGTTAGCCTTGCCTCATGGCTCTCACGCAAGCAGCCGTACTGCGGAACGAACGCCGTACCGTACGTCGGATCTTCGTCATGACCCTGGTGACGCGCACACCGGTCAGTCGCAACACCGAACGGTTCACCTTCACCGCACCGGAGTTCGCCAACTTCGAGCCGTTGGCGGCCGATGAGTTCTTTGCCCTGGTGATCCCACGACCCGGCCGGGACCTGCCGAGCTTGCCGTCGACCGACGCGGACATCCGCACGACCATCCAGTCGCTGCCCGACGACGTACGGCCCGACGTGCGGTGGTACACCGTGCGGGCGCACCGCCCTGCCCAACAGCAGATCGACGTCGACATCGTGCTGCACGGCGACAGCGGACCGGCATCACGGTGGGCGACCCATGCCCGGCCGGGTGATCGGGTCGGCTTCCGTGAGTCCTCGGCGCCGTACCTGGCGCCCGAGCAGGGACATGTCCTGCTGGTCGCTGACGAGACCGCACTGCCGGCCCTGGCCGCCATCCTGGAGACCCAGGCACCGGCCGGGCCGACCACGGTCCTGGCCGAGGTGCCAGGTCCGGCCGACATCCCGGCGATCGCCACCGATGCCACGATCCACTGGTTCCACCGCGGCGACACCGATCCCGGCTCGGCGCTCCTGCCGGCCCTGCCCGAGCTGGTCACGCCACACCTGGACTCGCTGGGCTACGCCTGGCTGTGCGGGGAGCGCGCAATCGCGACGGAGGCACGGCGGTGGCTGGTCGCACAGGGCGTCGATCCGGAGCTGATCATGTTCTCCGGCTACTGGCGGCTGGGTCACGCCCGGCCCTGACCGGGGCCGAAGGCGTACGGTAGCCTCGGATCGTGTCCGTGGACAGGAGGATGTCGTGACGTCGATCGGGACCACCGGTGACGATGCAGCGACCCTTGCCCGGGCGAACCCCGGCACCGAGTCAGCGATCGAACCGGTGCTCGAGCCGGGAACGGCCACCGAGGCGGGCGAGGATCGCGCCGAACCCTCGGGACACAAGCCCCTGCAGGCATCCCTGATCATCTCGGCCCTGCGCTGCACCGTGGTGTACGTGGTGCTGCCGTTCGTCTTCCCGATCATCGGCGCCACCCGCCTGATGACGACCTCGATCAGTTTCGTGGCCTGCGCGATCGCCATCGTGAGCGCAGCAGTGAGCATCCGCCGGTTCTGGCGCTCCCAGCACCGGATGCGGATGGTCTACACGGTCGCCGCGATCGCGGTGATCACCTTCTCGGTCGGCTCAGTGGCGCTCGACCTGTGGCTGACGACCGGTGGGCGGTGAGTGATGTCGCACCCGACCGGCCCCGATGAGGTCATCGACGACCACGCCGTCGAGCAGCATCCCGATGCCGCACCGCTGTCCGCGCGGGAAGTCTTCACCCTGGTGATGTTTGCCGTGATGATCGTCGGCACCGCCGGCTGCATGATCTGGCTCTTCTTCATCCGCTGAGCCGCCAACTCACCTCAGGTCGCGACCTCACCCCATCAGGGCGCGGACCTCGACCGTCCCGTAACCGACGGTGGGCAGGCCGGCGGCGATCCGCTGGGCCTGGTCGTCGTCACTGACGGCGATGGCGTGCACGGCGAACACGATCTCCTCGTCCGTCGCGAGCTCGACCGTACGGTCCTGCGGACCCAGGACGGTCCCGGACCCCTGGAGCGCAAAGGCCCCGACCACGATCCCGTCGGCGCGGAGCTGGCGATCGGCCTGCTCCCACTGCGCCATCTCGGCATCGTGTTCGGCGGAGCCCTCCGCGTGCCCGCTGCCGGGGCGGTAGCGGTGGATCAACAGATGGGTGGCGCTCATGGGGACCTCCGTGTCGTTGGTCGACTGATTGCATTGTGCATCTGGTTTTGACGGTAGTGGACACTGGACCCACAGTGCAAGTGGTTCGGGTGGGAGGATGGGGCCATGGCCACCGAGGAACACCGATCGGGATGCCCGATCAATCTGTCGTTGGAGGTGATCGGAGACAAGTGGTCGCTGCTGGTCATTCGCGACATGATGTTCGGCAATCGACGCCACTACCGCGAGCTGTTGACCAACTCCGAGGAGCGCATCGCGTCGAACATCCTGGGTGACCGGCTGCGCAAACTGCTGGCCGCCGGGCTGGTCACCAGGACCCAGGACCCGCACCACAAGCAGCGCCAGCTCTACAGCCTGACCGAGCCGGCGATCCAACTCGTACCGACCCTGGTGCACCTCGGCGACTGGGGCCGCCACCACCTCCCGGTCTCCCCCGAGCTCAGCATCCGCGCCAAGGTGCTCTCCGACGGCGGCCCGGAGCTCTGGGCCGCCTTCATGGACGAGCTGCGCGAGCAGCACCTGGGCATGCCCCGCCCACCCGACATCCCGTCGGTGTGGCACCACCTCGAGCAGGCCTACCAAACCGAACTCGCCCGCAACGCCTGAGCCGACAACGCTCCCCGAGCCGCGAATTACCTCAGGTCATTCGGTTGGCACCACGTAGGACGGCGCGCAAACCGTCGCAGCACAGGTCAAGTTCGCGGTACGTGTGCAGAACGCAGGTCAGGTGCGGTACGGATCGGGTGCGGTACGGGTCAGACCAGGGAGCGCAGGATCTTCACCAGTTCCGATTCGTCGCCGGAGAACCCCTGGGCGAAGACCATCCCGTCCGAACCGGCCAGCACGCAGCTGGACAGCGAGCCGGTCACTCGACACATGAACTGCTCGTCGACGACCTCGTAGCGCACCCCGGTGGTGAAGTACGACCACATCTGCAGGTCGAACGCGGTCACACTGCGGTAGCTCTCGTAGGTCCCTGCCCACAGCACCATGTCGCCGGGCCGTTCCAGCTGGGGTTCGAGCCCCCACATCTTCGGCAGCGACGAATCACTGTCGGCGACCGCAGGGAGGTCAGCCGAGTTGGGCGGGACGGTCTCTCCCCAGTCCTGATCGACGACCTCGCCACGTTTGACTGCGAGGAAGCCCTCCAGGACCGTGAGCATCTCGTCCTCGGTGGCCTCGTGGAGTTGGATCAGCAGCGTCTTGTCGGTGAAGGCCAGCAGGTACTGCCCTTCAAGCACGGTGGAGGTGTCCTTCAGCAGGTCACCGACGACGACCCAGCGATCCCCGACGGCCATCGCATCCCAGTAGCTGCGCTCATTCTCGCTGAACACGATGCGCCCGCCTGACAGGCTCGAGTAGTCAAGGGTCCCGGCGACCTGCCCGTCGACGATCGCGTACGGCCCGACCGCGTACGGCGCGGCACCGGTCGGATACGCAGTGATTCGATCTGCGTTGGGTGGCTCGTGGGCTCCGAACCTGGTCTGCCAGTCACGGTAGGCGATCACGCCGACGGTGGTGATCGTCCCGGCAACGACGGCCAGCACGACACCGATGATGATCAGGGCGACGACCCAAGGACGTCGTGGCTTGCGTGACGGTTGCCCCACGAAGCCGTACGGGCCCTGTCCCTGCGGCGGGAACTGCTGGTACGACGGGCCGGGCGGCGGCCCGGCGGGCGGTTGAGGCGGATGCATCGGGCTTCCTCGTATGGCTCGGTGTCGCCATGACCCTAGCCCGCGCAAGGGCCAGCGAGGCAGGCATTCCGGACCCATGTTGACCGCTGCAGCCCCGGCCGGTGGCGCCCACACCGACGACCCGTCCGTACCGGCCCAGGCCCAGCGTTGGTCCGCGGAGACGAGCGTTGACGCACCTTGCGTCGTTCTGACCCACGTTCGGTCGGTTTGCACCACGCAGGACGGTGCGCAAACCGAATGACCTGCGGTAAATCGGAGGGGTGGGATCAGTCGCGGATGACTTCCTTGCGGCCCAGCTCACTGGCGTAGAAGGCGCCGCGGATCTCGTCGACCTCCTCGAACTGGATCAGGGCCGGCTCACCGTAGAGGTGACAGGTGCGACCCTGGTTCCAGGCCCACTCGCCGCGCGTGCACTTGTCGGCCGCCACGAATCCGTTGATGTACAGGCGGCGATCCATGTACTTGGTGGTGTTGAAGCCGCCACCGTGGACCGTGAACGCATTCCACAGCCCGACATCACCGGGCTCCATCTCCATCGGATGGGTCCGGACGTCATCGGCGTACTGCGGCGCCATCCAGACGCTCTTGTCCTCCGGGTCGTGGTCGACGTCGCGATGACTGCCCGGCACGATCGACATCGCGCCGTTGTCCTCCATGTGCCCGTCGATCGCGATCCCGGTCTGCACCCACGACTCGAACAGGTCGGTGAACGCCGAGGACGGGCGCCGACTCCGTACGTCACGGTGCAGCGGCCAAGTGGTCTTCGAGCCCGGACGCTTCCAGTGCACCTGGTTGATGATCTGCTTCACCGAGTCGCCGATGATCGGCTCGATGCACATCAGCAGGCGCGGATCCGTACGGAACTTGTCCATCACGGCGTCGTGGTACGAAGGCCACTGCATGCCACGTACGGTCGTGCCGACCTGCTTGTCCTCCTCCACCCAGATCACGGTGTTCTGCTTGCGCCAGGTCCGGCCCAGCAGTTGGCCGGTGAACTTCCAACGGTCACAGGCGGTCCTCATCTGCTCGACCTCGGCCTCGGTGAACACCCCCTTCACCACGGTGTAGCCGTCGTCCCAGTACTGACGGACGTGATCGGGGGTCATCAGGTCATTGCCCCGGTACGCGATGGTGGTCATGGTCTCCTCTTTCGACGACTGTCGGTACGGATTCAGCTGACGTTCGCTCGTGGGGTCACGAGCGCTTCACGGGGTCGCGGCAACGGTGGTTCGTCACAGCCGAGCTCGCGGGAGAGAGCGATGGACGCATCCCAGAGCGCGTCGACGGTCTGCTCGTTGGTCAGGTCACTGAGCAGGAAGGTCGGCGCGAAGCAGCCGATCGAGGCGACCACGATGTCGCCGCGCGACCACACCGGGACCGCGAGGCCGGACACCCCGCGCCGGTCGCGGGAGGTCTTCAGCGCGATCCCCGAGCGTTGGATCGCGCGCAGTTCGTTGAGCCACCGTCGTCGCGACCAGCTCGGTTCGGTGTCCTGGCTGCGATCCAGGATGGCCTCCCACTCAGCCTCGTGGGCACAGGCGACCAACAGCCGCCCGGTCGCCAGTCCGAGCGGGTCGGACCACCTCAGCCCACCGGTGGTCGCGGTCACCGGACCGGGCGCCGGGGCGAACCCGATGATCCGGGCATCGCGACCCACCAGCACCGTGGCGGTCGAGGCATGGCCTGCCCGCGCAGACAGGTCGTCCATGATCGGGGCGACGATGCTGCCGAGCGACCCGGTCGGATCCCAGGCCGAGCTGAGGACAGTGGCGGCCGGGCCGACGCGGTATCGCCCGCCGACCCCGATCAGGTAGTGCCGTCGGGCCAACGTACGGACCAGGCTGTGGGTGGTCGAGACGGCCAGCCCGGCCTCGCGGGCGAGCTCGCTGACCCCGATCTCACCGGCCCGGGCGACCAGTTCGAGCAACTCGAGGGCACGCTGCACGGACTGGACGTCGCCGGACCGTGCCGTCTTCTGGCTCATGGACCTGACCGTACGGGCGCCCTTCACCGCGATACAAGAGGCCATCCGACATGGTCGGACAGGGTGCCGTCGAACTGGTGCCCTGGGGTGTCCGCACATCCTGATGTGGCTCCGCAATCCGCGTTGCGGGTTGGCCCACGCCCGGCGACTTGCGGTCCAGCACGGGGGTGGCCGGTCCCACTCGAAGCTGTACGGTCGTCAGCCGGGGATCGGTCCGTCCGGCATGACCCCTCGACGGGCTCGGGGGACGTACGGACGGGCTCGGGGGACGTGCGGACGGGCTCGGGTACGTACGGAGGGTCACTCCTGGGCGGCGAGGGACTCCTCGTACTCCTGGCGGACCTTGTCGCCGCCCTTGGACTTCCAGTTCTCGATGGTGTCGGCCCAGGAGCTGACCGGCTTGCGGCCGGTGATGATGTCGCTGCGGGCATCGGTCAGCAGCTTGTTGAGCTGGGCGTTCTTGGTCTGCCCGGTCTCGGACTCCAGGCTCAGGGTGGGCAGCACGAGCGCGTGGTCCATGGCCTCGGCCTCGTGGTGGTAGCCGGCCTCCGAGTAGTGCGGATACAGGCTGTTGTGCACCTGCGGGGCCGAGCCGGCGTAGATCAGCGGGCCCATGTTCTCGACCTTGTTGTCCTCGATCGGCACGGTGTTGCCGTCCGAGTCCAGCTCGTAGTGGCGTCCCTCGATGCCGTTGCGGAACAGGCGGTACTCCTTGGTGCCGAACGGCGAGGCAAGCCAGTTGATCACGCCGAGCAGTTCCTTGATCCGTGCGTCGTCGCCCTTCTTGAGCGCGGTCTGGTACGGCGCACCGCCGCCGACGTAGCGCTCGGCCGGGCCGCTGCCGTCCCACTTCATCATCGTGAAGGTGTTGGACCGCGCCTCGGGGTACAGCTTCTCGGCGTTGGCCGCGTTGCCCATCCAGGTCAGCCCGCCGATCACGAACGGGGCGGTCCCCTCGTTGTAGAGGTCCTGGGTCTGCAGGCTGAAGTTCGCCTCCCAGGCGGACGGGTGGATCATCTTCTCCTCCCAGCACCGCCGGACGAACTCGAGGGCCTCGAGGTACTGCGGCACCTCGATGTCCTTGACGAACTTGCCGCCCTCGATCCCCCAGTCGTTGGGCACACCCATCATCTCGGCGACGATCTCGACCAACCAGACGGCGTTGTTGGTGGCGAAGGTGCCCTTGGCCGGATCGGAGAGCGCCTTGAACATCTCGTAGAACTCTTCGCCGTTCTTCGGCTCGGTCGGGGCGCCACGCTCCTCGGCGACGTCGGTCCGTACGGCATAGCCGTGGGTCAGTGCGAACCGGTGGATCGGCAGGGTGTAGATCCGACCGTTGTACGTGCAGGCGTCCCAGACGACCGAGGGAATGTTGGCCAACCCCGGGTACTCGAGGATGGCGTCACCGGAGACGTAGTCGGTGAGGTCCTGGAAGGTCGCTTCCAACAGCTTGGCCAGCTCCGGTGTCGAGTCCGGCAGGATCGAGGTCAGGTCGTCGACCTCGCCGCCGGCCATCACGGTCTGGAACTTCGAGGGGTAGTCCCCGATGGGGGCGCCGGTGAGCTCGAAGGTGACACCGGTCGCCTCGTTGAGCGCCTGCCACCACTGGTTGTCCTCCACCGGGCGGGGGCTGGAGTTCAGGAAGGTGTGCACCCTCACCGTGGACCCCGAGCCGGGAGGCGCGGTGCTGAAGGTCGGCATCTCGGAGGGGAAGGCCTCGAAGTACGGCGAGGTCCCGTTGTCCAGCGCCGGCAGGGTGGGCTCGACGCCGGTGTAGGCCTGATAGGTGGGGGTCTCGAAGGCTGCTGCCTCGGACCCGGATCCGCCGCCGCCCTGGTTGTCGCTGCGGCATCCAGCCAGTCCGAGACCTGCTGCTGCCAGACCTGCTCCACCCGCACCGAGCATCCGTCGCCGACTGATCATCTGTCCGCCCCTCCTGGGTTGGCTCCGCGGTCCCGGTCGGGACTCCGCCAATGCAACAATCCTGCAATTGTTTGCGGCACGTGTCAACGCTTGCGGGACGACCGGTCCTTCTCGGGGACGATGAATCCGAGCACGACACTGACCACAGAAACGATCAGGGCACCGAAGAACGCCGCCCAGAATCCTGCAACCGACCAGCCCAGTTGCAGCCGGTCGGCAATCCAGGAGGTGAGCCACAGCATCAGGGTGTTCACGACCAGCAGGAACAGCCCCAGGGTGAGC
>DVLP01000380.1 GCA_018715445.1 Candidatus Avipropionibacterium avicola
TGGCCCCCATCCCCGGGGCCTTCGGAGATGTTCGAGCCGAGATGTCCGAGCTGAGGTGGACGAGCTGAGCCTGTCGGTGGCTGTCGTGTTGTCGGTGCTGGCGTCGTGCGCCTTCGCCGGTGCCGCGGTGCTCCAGCACGAGGCGATCGGGCACCAGAGTCGGCGCAGCGAGCACGACCAGGTGCGCCGTACTCGACTGCTGTCGTTGGGCTTCCTGCGTGACCTGGTGCGCCGACCCCTGTGGTGGATCGGGTTCGGGCTGTCCGGGCTCGGAGCCGTACTGAACCTCACCGCGCTGAGTGGCGCACCGGTCGCGGTCGTGCAACCGATCACCGTGCTGAGCGTCCCGCTGGCGGTGTTGGCGAGTCGCTGGCGCGCCGCCCACACCAAGGCCGGCCACGCTCGGACCGCGAGCGGGCCGTCGCTGTGGATCGGGGTGGCGGCCGCCATGGTCGGGGTGACCTGCTTCGTGGCGCTGGCCGCCCGCCACACCACCTCCCACCCGCCGTCGGCGCTGCCGATCCTGGTGGCCGGGGTGGCCGTGGCCGTGGCCGTGGTCGTCCTGGTCCTGGTCGGCCAGCGCGGACCCGACTGGGCCCACTCCCTGGCCTGGGCGGGCGGAGCCGCGACGGCGTACGGGCTGGCCGCGGCGTACATGAAGACGATCTTCACCCAGCTGGAGCACGGGATCGGGCTGTCGGCGCCGACCGTCTGGGCGCCCGGCCTGGTGTTGTTGCTGGCCTATCCGGTGGCCGCCTACATGCTGCAGAACGCGTTCGTCTCCGGGGCTCCCGAGGTCGTGGTCGGTGGGCTCACCGTGATCGACCCGATCGTGGCCGTCGTGATCGGCGCCTGGCTGCTCGGCGAGGGCAGTGGGCTGCCGGCCTTGGTGGTGGCTGCCATGCTGGCCTGTGCCGTGGTGGCCGTCGTCGGCGTCGTCGTCCTGTCCCGCCACCATCCCGATGCCCAGCGAGCCCGCGCCGACCATGACGTGACCGACCTGCGAACCGACCCCCGTCCCGGGACCGAAAGGATGACCCAGTGAGGATTCTGCTGGCCAGCGACACCTATCCGCCGGATGTGAACGGGGCCTCCCGCTTCACCGAGAGGCTGGCGCTCGGCCTCACCGGGCGGGGACACGAGGTGCACGTGGCTGCACCCTCGGCAGAGGGGCCGGGGCTCACCGAGTCGCTGGACGGGGTCACCGTGCACCGGGTGGTCTCCTACCGCTGGCCGTTGCACGAGTGGTACCGGGTCTGCCTGCCGTGGACGGCGAAGCCGGCCTGTCGCCGGATCGTGGAGAAGGTGCGTCCGGACGTGGTCCATGTCCAGGCCCATTTCATCGTCGGGCGCTACACCACGATCGCCGCCCATGACCTCGGCTACCCGCTGATCGCGACCAATCACTTCATGCCGGAGAACCTGTTCATGCACGCCCGGACCCCCCAGTGGTTCGAGGAGACCGCGCGCAAGGCGGCCTGGTGGGACCTGCAGAACGTCTTCGGCCGGGCCCAGCACATCACCGCCCCGACCCCGCGGGCGGTCGAGCTGCTCGAGCAGCGCACCCGGCTGACCGGTGAGGCCCTGTCCAACGGCATCGACCCGACCCGGTACGAGGCGGCTGCCGGTCGCGCCAGCCATGACCCCGCCCACCCGGTCATCCTGTTCGTCGGGCGCCTGGACCAGGAGAAGCGGGTCGACGAACTGCTCCGCGCCTTCGCCGCGCTGCCGGAGGAGCTGCGCGGACCCGACGGTGCCCGCGTGGAGATCATCGGCGACGGGTCCTGTCGTGACGAATGGAAGCGGCTCGTGGGCGAGCTCGGCGTCGACGATCGCGTGCGGTTCCGTGGCTACGTCTCCGAGGACGAGCTGGTGGAGGCGTACGGGCGCTGCGACATCTTCTGCATGCCGGGGATCGCCGAGCTGCAGTCCCTGGTGACGCTGGAGGCGATGTCGGCCGGCAAACCGGTGGTCGCTGCCGACGCGATGGCCCTGCCCCACCTGGTGCACCCCGGGGAGAACGGCATGCTCTACACCCCGGGCAACATCACGCAGTTGCGTGACCACCTCGCCAGCCTGATCAGTGACCCGGCGATGCGGGAGCGGTACGGCCGGGCGAGCCGCGCGATCGTGGCCCGCCACTCCTTCGCCAAGACGCTGGACCGGTTCGAGGAACTCTACGGCGAGGCCATCGGCCAGGAGGCACCCAGCCCGGTCGAGGCCGCCGGTCAGGCCTGATCGGCCGCGGCGATCTCCTCGGGGGAGCGAGGGTCGCTCACCGCGAGCTCGATCCAGGTGGTGAGCTCCTCCCCGGCGCCCAACCACTGGGCGGTGGAGGAGATCCGGCGAGCGTCGTTGAGGCCCTGACGCGGCCAGGCCGAGGCCGGGCTGAGCCCCAGGTAGTACGAGCCGGAGTAGTGCGGGAAGTCCTGTCGACCGCCGGCCTCCATCTGGTACCACAGGTACGGCATCGTCTCGCCGTCCCAGGTCAGTCGGACCCGCAGCCCCGCAGCATGGTTGGTGATCTCGGCCTGCGGCTCGCTGAAGTCGCTGAGGTAGGCCTGCCAGCTGGTGGCCGCGTCCTTGGCGGGGACGCGCCGCAGGTTGATCATCTCGCCCTTGCCCTGGGAGCGTGGCCACGGCATCAGGTCGTCGTAGCTGACCGAGTGGGTCGTGTCGGGCTCGGGTCGGACCACCGACGCCCCGGTGTCGACCGTCGTGGTGGGTCCCACCAGGGGCTCACCCAGCACGATCTCGTTGGCCCACATCATCTCGACGGCCTGTTGACCGACATTGCGCACGGTCTCGACGACCCGGACGGTGGCCGCACCCGACTCGTCCTCGGGATCGCTCAGCGTGATGGTCCGGATCACCTCGACCGGGGTACGGACCAGACGGGTGCGCAGCCGTACCGAGTCCGGTGCCTGCTCCTCGACCCGGTACGGGGCCACGCAGGCCTCACCGTCGTAGCCCATGTCGGCGCCGTACAGGGTGATCGCCCGTCCCGAGGAGGGGTACAGCGTCCGCCAGCCGCCGGCCCACATCTCATGGGCCGTGACCGAGGCCGTCGCCGGGGGACGGGTGGCACCGATCGGGACGATGCCCCACGGCGCCTGCCACAGGATGGGGGTGTCGTCGCCGATCCGGCGCAGGCCGGTGATGGAGCCACCACGGCCGGGCAGGTAGGTCAGGGACAGCGAACGGTTGGACAGTGTCCGTGTCCCGGACAGCATGTCGTCCCATGACTGGATCTCCGGCAACCCGGCTTCGGTCATCGAGGTGGTCCCTTTCGAGGATGGGGGGCGATCGCGTCCGACTCAGGTCTCCAACGGGACCGCGGTCGTGGTGCGACGGTACCCGAGCAGGAGGACCGTCACCTCACCGGAGGGTACGCCAGTGAACCGGGCCCATCCCTGCACCGTCTCGCCGTTGCGGATCGTCGCGGCACCGAGGGTCTCGCGGTCGTACGGGGGATCGTTGCGGTAGCTGTCGGCATTCTTGTCGAAGATCGCGATCGCCTCGTCCATCGCGCGGTAGCTGCCCTCGTCGCAGGTGATCTTGACCTCGATGAACAGGTCATTGCCGATGCGTTCGTGGTCGAGGACCTCGAACAGGCCCGAGTCGCAGGTCTCGGTGGTGAAGGGACGCACGTTCGGCGGCAGTGGGCTGCCGCCCTGGGTCGGCTGGGTCGACGGCGGCGGCGTCTTCTGTGCCTGATCGGCCCGCCATGCGGCGACCCCTCCGATCGTCAGGACCAGCAGTGCCACCACGATCACGCCGGTGATCACCAGCAGCGGCACCTTCGACGACGGTGGGGGACCGGGCTGCTCGACCTCGACCCGGGCGTCGCGGCCCGAGCCGATCGGCCTGGTGGGATCGGGGCCGCCGCTGCGCTGACCGCTGCCCAGATGGCTGGTCGGTCGATAGCCCGACGACCCGCTCGCGGCCAGGTCGGGGCGCTGGCGTCCGCCACGGGGCGGCTGTCCCTGCCCGTACTGCGGCTGTCCCTGGCCGTACGGCTGCTGCCCTTGGCCGTACTGGGGCTGACCCTGGCCGTACTGCTGCGGCTGCTGTCCGTACTGGGGCTGCCCGTACTGCTGCTGTCCGTACTGGGGCTGTCCCTGACCGTACTGCTGGGTCGGGTTGTACTGCGGGCCGGAGGGTCGGCCCTGACCGGAGGCGGGGCCCGGGCTCGACGGGTCTGACCACTGATTGCTCACCGACCCAACGGTACCTGCCCACAGGCCGCGGTCACCACGACGAGTTGTCCACAGGTTGCCGATCGGCTGACCGATCCCGGCGATTCCTGCGCACTGTGAAGGGGACGGCCCATCGCCGATGGCCGCGCTACGGGAGGAGCCCCGCTGATGACCACCGACACCCACACCCGGATCCGGGCCGCCAGCCCCGAGGACATGCTGGCCCTGGTGCCGTACCTGCTCGGCTTTCGGCCCGAGGAGTCCTTGGTCACGGTGCTGCTGAGCGGATCGAGGATCGTGCTGACCGCCCGGGTCGACCTGCCGACGCGCCGACAGGCCTGCCCAGCGCTCGACCAGTTGGTCGGCCAACTCGACGAGGTGGGGCAGCGCCACCAGGTCGACCGGGTGGTGGTGGCGGTCTTCTCGGCCGACCTCACCCGCTCGAGCGAGGTGTTGCGGCGGCTCGCGCTGGACTCACCGCTGCCGGTGGTGCTGGCCCTGCACTGCGACCGCGACCGGTACCGGATCCTTGCCGAGGACGGGGTGGTCTCCGACGAGTACCCGTTCGATCCGACCGGTTCGGTGGCGGTGGCCGAAGCGGTGCTGGCCGGGCTCGGGCCGCTGGCCGACCGCGCGGCGGTGGCCGACCGGGTGGCGCCCGGCGAGCCGGCGGTCGTCGAGGAGCTCCGACAGGCGGCGGAGGAGGTGGACCTGCCCGACGATCCCGGCGCCCGGGCCGCACTGATGCGCAGCAGCGTGGAGCGGGGACTGCAGGGTGGGCTCGATCCGGTCGACCGTGCCCGGCTGGCCCTGCTCTGCCTTGACCTCGAGGTGCGTGACGAGGCCTGGCTGATGATGGACCGGGCCGAGGCCGAGGCCCACCTCGAGGTGTGGCTGTCGGTGGCCCGTTCGGTGCCAATGGTGCTCTCGGCCGGACCGGTCAGCCTGGCCGGGATGGCGGCGTGGTTGACCGGCGACGGCGCCATGGCCTGGTGCTGTGTCGACCGGATGGCTGAGGAGCACCCGCAGTATCGGATGGCGGGCCTGCTCCAGGAGCTGCTGGCCCAGGCGGTCCATCCCGACACCTGGGCCGAGATGGTGACGGAGATGGTCGACGGGCGGGAGGACGCCTAGCTAGGGTCGGTCCATGAGCACTGGCGAGGATGGTGGGGCAGCGGTCGGCTTCCTGGTGGTGGGGGAGGCACTGATCGACCTGGTCCCGGCCACGAAGGGCGACGGTGACGCTGATCCGGAGCCAGCCTCGACCTTTGCGAGCACGTGGCAGGCCCAGACCGCCGGAGGACCGCTGAACACGGCGGTCGCGCTCGCCCGGCTGGACCGGACGGTCGCCTTCGGCGCCCCGATCGGCGAGGACGCCCTTGCCCGACAGATGACCGCCCATCTGCGGGCCAACCGGGTCGCGGTCGATCGGGTCCCCGCCGGACGGGGTCCGACGGCGATGGCCGTGGTGTCGCTCGACGAGGCGGGCAAGGCCTCCTACCACTTCCACGCCGCGCAGACCGCGACCTTCGACTTCGACACCGACCGGATGCCGTCACTGGCCGACGGGGAGTGGCTGCACATCGCCTCCCTGGCACTGGTGGTCCGACCCGGAGCCGAGACGCTGCACCGATGGGCGCTCGACCAGCGGCCCGAGCTCGTCTCGGTCGACCTCAACGTCCGCACCATCGTCGAACCGGACCCGCAGGCCTACTGGGGAGCACTGGAGCCGTGGATCGACCTGGTGGCCGAGCGGGGTGGCGTGGTGAAGGGCAGCGACGAGGACCTGGACTTCCTGGCCCCGGCTGCCGGGCTGGGCGACCATGCCCAGTTGGCTCGTCACCTCGCCGAGCGTGGCGTGGGCTGTGTGGTGACCACCCTCGGCGTGGACGGGGCCAGTGCCCTGGTCGACCGCGAGGAGGTCCGGGTGCCCGGCCGTCGGGTCGAGGTGGTCGACACCGTTGCGGCCGGTGACACCTTCATGGCCGGATTCCTGGACGGGTGGACCACGGAGGCGACCGATCCTGCGACTGCCCTTTCCCGCGGGGTCGCCGCGGCATCGGTGGTGGTGGGGCGTCGCGGGGCCCAACCGCCAACCACCGACGAGGTCGATGCCGTGCTGCGTGGCTGATGACAGGCCTGCCGCGCCTCAACCAGTGAGGTGGTCGAGCAACCGGGTGGTCAGCCTGTCCATCCGACGCCCCCGCCACGGGGTCCACACCGCTGGGCCGGTCGCCCGGGCATCGGCCTCGCTCAGGTGACGCAGCAGCACGACCGTGATCGGATCGTGGTCCAGCAACCCAGCGAGGGTGGCGATCACGCCGGGATCGTCGATGTCGGCACCGTCGGCGGCCTCGGCCAGTACCAGGTGATGGCGGACCAGGGTCACGATTCGCTCCTGCTCGGACCGCTCGAGGCCGATCCGTTCGACGATGTCACCGGCGATCCGCGCGCCGACCTCGCTGTGATCGCCGTCCCCACGCACCTTGCCGATGTCGTGCAGCAACCCGGCCCAGAGCAACACGTCGCGCTCCGGGAGGTCCCGTGGCGCTCGGCAGGCGTGGACGACGGTCTGCACCAGGTGGCGGTCGACGGTGAACACGTGCACCGGGCTGCGCTGGGCCCGGCCCCGTACGGCGGCCCATTCCGGGAGCCAGGTGGTCACCACATCGGCCAGGTCCAGGCTCTCCCAGACCTGGAGCTGGGCGGCACCGGACCGCAACAGCTGCAGCAGGTCGTCCCGCGCCTGGGTCGGCCACGGTGGGGACGGACTCGGGGTGTTGGCCAGTGATGCGACCGTCGACGGTGCCAACCGCAGACCGGTCCGCGCCGCAGCGGCGGCGGCCCGCAGGGACAGCACGGGATCGCTGCTCGGTCGTGCGTCTGCGTCGAGGACGAGCTCCCCGTCGTGTTCGATGACGCCGTCGGCGACCTGGGGGAGCCGGGCCGGACGCCACCGTCCGCGCACGATCCGCGCGCCGAGGACGGCCGAGGGGCGACGCAGCGCCTGACGGGCATCGCGAACGGTCGCATCGAGACTGGCACTGATCAGCCGTCCGGCCCCGGCCAGGCGTGCCAGCAACTCGTCGGCATCGGCCAACCCGAGCGCGGTCGCCACCTCCTGCTGATGCACGCGCAACAACCGGGTGGCCGGGCGGGTGGTGATCCGGCAGAGCGCATCGCGGGCATCGAGCAGGGTCGTCCAGGCCTCGTCGACCGGGCCGTGGGGTCGATCGGCCAGCCAGGTGGCGGCCAGTGCCCGGAGCACGACCGCATCGCGCAGACCGCCGCGGGCCTGCTTCACGTCGGGTTCGCTCAGGTGGGCGAGTTCCCCGTGGCGGTCGGCCCGGGCTCGGATGGAGTCGACCAGGTCGGGCAGGCGCCGGCGGGCGGCCGAGCGCCAGTCCTGCAGCACCGCCGAGCGGGCCTGCTGCACCACGGACTCGTCCCCGCAGACCGGGCGGACCTCGATCAGCCCCACGGCGGCCGGGAGGTCGGCCGAGGCGATCGATCGACACTGCGCCAGGCTGCGGACCGAATGGTCCAGGTCGAGTCCGGCGTCCCAGAGGGGATACCACAGCGCTTCGGCGAGCTCGCCGATCCGTTCCGGCGGATGGGTCCGACCGTCGTGGACCAGCATCAGGTCCAGATCGGAGGTCGGCCCGGCGTCGCGACGTCCCTGCGACCCGACCGCGGCCAGGGCCACTCCGGCGCTGCTGCTGATCCCGAGCCGTTCGCTCTCGCGGTGGTAGTGCTGCGACAACGCCTCGTCGACCAGATCGGCGAGGCGGTGCCGGTAGCCCTGCCCACCGTCCTGCGGCTCCAGGGCGAGCCGGGCGGTCCGCAGGCCCCCCAGGGCGCCCAGCCGGGGGCCTGCGTCCCGTTCCATCGGGCTACAACGCCTCGGACCCACTGGCCCCGGTGCGGACCCGGATCACCTCATCCACCGGCGTCACCCAGATCTTCCCGTCACCGATCCTGCCGCTCTGGGCGGCTTCGACGATGGCGGCCGTGATCGCGGCGACATCGGCGTCCTCGGCGAGGACCTCGACCTTCTTCTTCGCCACCAGGTCGACCGTGTACTCCGCTCCGCGGTACACCTCGGTGTGGCCCTTCTGCTGCCCGAAACCGTCGGCCTCGGACACGGTCAGTCCTCGTACGGCGACCGCCTTGAGTGCGGTCTTCACCTCGTCCAGCTTGTGTGGCTGGATCACAGCGGTGATCAGTTTCATCGTGAGATCCCCTCGTAGGCGGTTTCTGCGTGTTCTGCCAAGTCGATGCCCGACACTTCGTCCTCCTCGGTGATGCGCCATCCCATGGTGGCCTTCAGCGCCAGGCCGATGACGGCGGTGATGATGCCGGAGAACAGCACGGCCACCACCGCGATCAGCACCTGCACCAGCAGCAGGCGTGCCCCGCCGCCGTAGAACAGCCCGCCGTCGGTGGCCAGGAACCCGATCGCCACCGTGCCGATCAGACCACCGACCAGATGGACCCCGACGACGTCCAGGGAGTCGTCCAGACCGAGCTTGTACTTCAGACTGACGGCGAAGGCGCAGGCCGCGCCGACCACCAGGCCCAGGATGATCGAGCCGAGCGGGCTCAACGATCCGGCAGCCGGGGTGATGGCCACCAGACCACCCACGATCGCCGAGGCGACCCCCAGCCCGGTCGGCTTGCCGTGCCGGATCTTGTCGACGACCATCCAGCCCACGATGGCGGCAGCGGTGGTCGTGGTGGTGTTGACCCAGGCCAGGCCG
>DVLP01000381.1 GCA_018715445.1 Candidatus Avipropionibacterium avicola
GTTGTAGTAGAACAACGGGGTCGAGCGGGCGTACGGGATGCCGTAGTGCTTGCCCTCGTACTCGTAGTCGGCGATCAAGGCGTCACGGTAGTCACTGATCTCGAACTGCAGGTGGTCCCACAGGCTGTCCATCGAGATGATCGTGCCGTTGATGTAGTAGTTGAACCAGGTGACGTCGGAGATCACGACCATGTCACCGGCCTCGCCACCGGTCTGCGCGGTCTGGAACTTCTGCTGGACCTCCTCGTAGTTCTTGCCGGCGGTCACGATGTTGGCCTGGATGCCGGTCTCGGCCTTGAAGTCCTCGGCCATCTTCTGCTCCAGCTCCATGGAGGTGCCGGGATGGTTGGTCCAGAAGGAGATCTCGGTGGCCGGCTCGATCGACGACCAGTCGGTCTCCTCCTCGGGAGCCGGGCCGCCGTCACCGCCGACGGTGGGTCCGGAGCAGCCGGCCAGGGCGAGGGCCCCCAGGCCCGCTCCGGTGGCGGCCAGCAGGCCTCGGCGTGACACGGCGGATCGCGCCGCGGGATTGAAGATGCCTGACATGGTGTTTCCTTTCTGCCGACAGGGTTGTCGACATCAACCGGTGACCGAGCCTTGGGTCAGGCCAGCCACGATGTGACGTTGAAGGGCTGCGAACACGATCAGGACCGGCACGATCACCATGACGGCGCCAGCCATCAGGATCCCGTACGAGCCGCTGTTGGACTCCATGGTCTGCAGCAGGCTCAGGCCCACCGGCAGGGTCATGGTTTCGGGCCGGTCGGTGATGACCAGCGGCCACAGGTAGTCGTTCCACTCACTGACGATCGTCACCAGGGCGACGGTGGCGACGGTCGGTGCGGAGATGGGCAGGACGATCTGCCACAGGCGTCGCCAGTGACCGGCGCCGTCCATCTCGGCGGCCTCCAGGATGGAGACCGGCAGCGTCTTGAAGTGCTGTCTCAGCAGGAAGGTGCCGAAGGCGGTGCCGAGACCGGGCAGGATGATGCCCCACAGGGTGTTGCGTCCACCCAGGGACGAGATCGTCAGGTAGTTGGGCAACATCGAGACCTGGGGCGGCACCATCAGCGCCACCAGGATGATGACGAAGATGACGTTCTTGAAGGGGAACCGGACGAAGACCAGGGCGTAGGCACTGAGCAGGGCCAGCACCACCTTGATCGACGACGCCACCACCGTGACGATGAGGCTGTTGCGGAACAGCAGCAGCAGCGGGATCCGGTCGAGCACCTCGCGGTAGTTGTCCGCCGTGGGGTTCTGCGGCAGCAGCCGCGGCTCGAGGGTGGCGATCTCACTGGGCTGCTTGAACGATCCGAAGGCCATCCACAGCAGTGGCAGGAAGACGACCAGCACGGTCAGCAGCAGCGGCAGGTAGCCACCGAGCACGGTCGCCACGATGTTGCGACCTGAGAGGGCCCGCTGGCTCGGGTCGGTCCGGGTCCGGGTGGCGGTGTCGGGCTGAGATGTCGGATCGGACTGGGATGTCGGATCGGGCTGGGGCGTGGGGACGTCGGTGCCGGTGTCGCTCATGCGTAGTGCACCTTCCTCTCGACGAACCGGAGCTGGACCACGGTCACGATGAACAGCACGAAGAACAGCACCACGGCGATCGCGGCGGAGTAGCCCGCGCGCTGGTAGGCGCCGAAGGACTGCAGGTAGGCCTCGAAGATCAACGTGTTCGTGCCGTTGCCGAGCGGGGTCATGATCCGCAGCAGGTCGAAGGCCTGCAGCGAGTTGAGGATCGTGGTGATCAGCAGGAAGAAGGTGCTGGGCGAGATCAGCGGCAGCGAGATCCGGATGAACCGCTGCAGGGAGCCGGCCCCGTCGAGCGAGGCGGCCTCCATCACGTCACGGGGCAGTGACTGCAGACCGGCCAGGTAGACCACCGCGCAGTACCCGAGGTTCTTCCAGATGTAGACCAGGATCACCATCACCAGGGACAGGTCCGGGTCGAGGAACCAGTTCGGACTGCTGAGCCCGATCATGCGCAGGAAGTAGGACAGCACGCCGAAGGTCGGGTCGAAGATGAACAGCCAGACCAGACCGACCCCGACGCCGGAGAGCACGTACGGGGAGAAGACCGCCGCCCGAGCGACGGTGTTGCCGATGAGTTTCTGGTTGAGCACCACCGCCACCAGCAGGCCGAGGATCATCGACCCGCCGACCGTGGCGACCGTGAAGATCGCCGTGGTCCGCCAGACCGTGATGCCGTCGGGCGAGGTGAAGAAGGTGATGTAGTTCCTGAGCCCGACCGAGGTGGCCGTCGACGAGCCGATCGTCCAGTTCAGGGTCGAGTAGTACATGTTGCGCAGCAGCGGCAGGTAGATGAACGTGGCGATCAGCGCCAGGTTCGGCAGCACGAACAGCACGAAGGTCCACCGATCCCTGCGTGTCCTGGTGCTGGTCACAAACCGTGACCGCATCGCCTTCGGCGGCCCTCCCGGCCGTGTCGAGCTCGGATTCGACACCATCACTCCTCCACCGACGCCAACCCTGCGCTGTCGCCATGATGAGCCATGAAACGGTCCTGCGGGTGCGTCCGGAGCAACAAGACCATGTCCAAGTGACTCGTGGGTAACATTGACACCGGAGCGTCATGCTCTGTGATCATTCCGTCACATTGTCGCGATCCCGGTTCGAAAGGCCGCAGCGACACGCACCCACCAAAAAGTTCAGTACCGCTCCCCGAGCTCGTCGAGGGGCCGAGCCCGGCGAGGGGAGTCAGCGACGCACGACCACGGTGTTGACCGCCATGTCGTGCAGCCCACGCCGCTCCGGACCGACGATCAGCGGCGGGATCGCCAGGCACACCATCGCCGCCCGCAACAGCGCCCGCGGCACCCCGAGGCGTTTGCCGTCCAGCCGCAGCACGGTGATCCGACAGATCAGTTGACCGGCCGACGCACCGGTGATGGCGGTCAGGGCGGCCGACTCGAGGAAGAAGGCGGTCAGCACGGCCCAACGACGCCAATCGTTCGCGGTCAGTGCCGGCAGCCCGAGGGCGAGCACGACGATGACCATGCTGATCGCCCAGTCCAGGACCAGGGCGGTGATGCGGGGCATCCATCCGGAGAGTCGGCCGGGCCCCTCGGCGGGGAGCCCGAGTGACTGTCCCGGGTAGTCCCGGTCGGCTGGGGTCGAAGCTGCTGCGGCCACGGGCCAAGGCTACCGGTCGGGCCGTCGGCGACTTGACCATGGTGTTACACCGCTGTTACATGGGCGCAACGCTGCCGGCGAACGGACTTCCTAAGGTGTGGTTCGGCAGCCCCGACATGGACTGGCCGCGACCGATCCGAGAAGGAACCCACATGTTCAGCACCGCCGACGAGCTCCTGGCCTACGTACGCGACGAGGGCGTCGAGATGATCGATGTCCGCTTCTGCGACCTGCCCGGAGTGATGCAGCACTTCACCGTCCCTGCCGGATTCTTCGGACCCGACGTCTTCACCGACGGTCTGGGCTTCGACGGGTCGTCGGTGCGCGGCTTCCAGCAGATCCACGAGTCGGACATGGCGCTGCTGCCCGACCCCACCACGGCCTACCTCGATCCGTTCCGCAAGGCCAAGACCCTGGTCGTCAACTTCTTCGTCCACGATCCGCTGACCCTCGAGCCGTACAGCCGCGACCCGCGCAACATCGCCCGCAAGGCCGAGACCTACCTCGCCTCGACCGGCATCGGTGACACCGCCTACTTCGCACCGGAGGCCGAGTTCTACGTCTTCGACGACGTCCGGTTCGAGACCAAGGCCAACACCGGTTACTACGCGATCGACTCGGTCGCCGGCGCCTGGAACACCGGTCGGGTCGAGGACGGCGGCAACCGCGGCTACAAGGTGCGTTACAAGGGTGGCTACTTCCCGGTCGCCCCGACCGACCACTTCGGTGACCTGCGTGACGACATCGTGCTCCACATGGAGCAGGCCGGACTGGAGGTCGAGCGGGCCCACCACGAGGTCGGTACGGCCGGCCAGGCCGAGATCAACTGGCGGTTCAACACGCTGCTGCAGAGCGCCGACGACGTCATGAAGTTCAAGTACATCGTCAAGAACACCGCCTGGGCCAACGGCAAGACCGCCACCTTCATGCCGAAGCCGATCTTCGGCGACAACGGCTCGGGGATGCACGTGCACTCCTCGATCTGGAACGGTGGCCAGCCGCTGTTCTACGACGAGGCCGGCTACGCGGGCCTGTCCGACATGGCGCGGCACTACATCGGCGGACTGCTGCGCCACGCCCCCGCCCTGTTGGCCTTCACCAACCCGACGCTCAACTCGTTCCACCGGCTGGTGCCGGGCTTCGAAGCGCCGGTCAACCTGGTCTACTCCCAGCGCAACCGCTCGGCCTGCATCCGGATCCCGATCACCGGCTCGAACCCGAAGGCCAAGCGCGTCGAGTTCCGCTGCCCCGACCCGTCGTCGAACCCGTACCTCGCCTTCTCGGCGATGCTGCTGGCCGGCCTGGACGGCATCATCAACAAGATCGAGCCGGCCGAGCCGATCGACAAGGACCTCTACGAGCTGCCGCCGGAGGAGCACGCCGCCGTCGACCAGGTCCCCGCCTCGCTGGAGGCCGTGCTCGACGCACTGGAGACCGACCAGGAGTTCCTGCTGGCCGGCGACGTGTTCACCCCCGACCTGCTGGACTCGTGGGTCGGGCTGAAGCGGGCCGACATCGACGCGATCCGGCTCCGCCCGCACCCGCACGAGTTTGAGATGTACTACGACATCTGATCCGATCCCCGAGCCCGTCGAGGGGCAGACACCCGCGGCCCCGTCTCCTTTGGGAGGCGGGGCCGTCGGCGTTCCTGCGGAACGCGGCGACCTCACCAGATCCCTTGGTCGTGCAGGATCGTGGCGGCCAGCGGGAGCTCCTCGGTTGCCACTCCCGTGGGGCTGATGTCGAGCTCCAGGTCGGTACGCAGGGTGACGAGTGCGCGCCAGTTCAGAGCCGGGCCGAACTCGGCCGCGAGCCGGCGCCCGTGGGCACCGACCAGCAGACCCGAGTCCGGGAGGTCGTCGAGGTGACGGCCTCCGGCCAGCAGTCGTCTCGCCCGGATCGGCCCGATGCCACTGATCCCGGGGATCGCGTCACTGCGATCGCCCACCAGGGCGATGTAGTCACACCACTGGTCCGGTGCAACCCCGTGGCGGTCCCGGACCTCGAGCTCGGTGATCACGCGGCGATCCACCGCGCGGGTGGTGTTGAGCTGGACCACGGTCGGCCCGAGCAACTGGTGGTAGTCACGGTCGGTCGACATCACCACGACCTCACGTTCCCCGGCCCCCGCGGCCAGGGTGGCGATCACGTCGTCGGCCTCCCAGCCACGGCTCTCGTGCCAGACCAGGCCGTTGTCGCTCAGTGCCTGCTGGATGGCGGGCAGCCACGCGATCGGAGAGAAGTCCAGCTCGCGACGGTGCTCCTTGTAGCCGGGATGGCTCACCTGACGCCCCTGCCACCCATCCTCCCCGTCGAACACCACCATGCACTCGGTTGGCTGACCCAGCTCACGATGGGCCTTGCGCAGTAGGGCGAGGAAGCCGAACATCGCGGTGACGTCGCGCCCGTCCGGGGCGGTGATCCGCGCCGGGAACCCGTACGCCGCGCGCCACAGCAGGTTGAACCCGTCGACCAGCACCAGGGGGATCGGTTCGCTCACCACGACCCCATCCTGACCGCCGCCTACGACAGGAGCGACTCACTCCGGGTCGGCATGTTCCGGAGCCCGCGCATGGGCCGGACGCTCCGCACGAGCCAGCTTCGAGGGCCACCAGATCGCTCGGCCGATCTCGAGGCTCATCGCCGGCACCAGCAGGGTCCGCACGATGAAGGTGTCCATCAGGACTCCGAGCGCCACGATCACCGCGAGTTGCAGCAGGAACAGGATCGGGATCACGGCCAGGGCGGCGAAGGTCGCGGCGAGCACCAGTCCGGCCGAGGTAATCACCCCGCCGGTGATGGCCACCCCGCGTACCAGACCGGTACGGGTGCCGTGCCGGATCGTCTCCTCCCGGACCCGGGTCATCAGGAAGATGTTGTAGTCGACACCGAGCGCGACCAGGAAGACGAAGCCGTACAACGGTACGGCGGGATCGGCACCCGGCAGGTCCAGCAGGTGGTTGAAGATCAGCGCCGAGACCCCCAGCGCCGTCGCGAACGAGACGACCGTGGTGAACAGCAGCACCAGGCCGATCACCACCGCCCGCAACAGCACCATCAGGATCAGCGCGATCACCACGAGCACGACCGGGATGATGATCGTCCGGTCATGGATCGAGGCGTCGATGGTGTCGACGTCGGTCGCGGTGACACCACCGATGAGGGCCTGCCCGTCCAGCTCGGTCCGCAGGTCGCGGATGACGTGTTCGGCGGCTTCGCTGTCAGCGGCATCGGCCAGGGTCGC
The DNA here is from genome assembly GCA_018715445.1 of Candidatus Avipropionibacterium avicola. Classification (GTDB taxonomy): domain Bacteria; phylum Actinomycetota; class Actinomycetes; order Propionibacteriales; family Propionibacteriaceae; genus Avipropionibacterium; species Avipropionibacterium avicola. The sequence continues at coordinate 6,404 of DVLP01000381.1, forward strand.
CTGGAGCAGGACGTCACCGTCGGAGACCGTCGGGTCCGGCGCCGGGGTCCCGGGTGGACCCAGGGGCTGGATCCCGTCCTCGGT
>DVLP01000382.1 GCA_018715445.1 Candidatus Avipropionibacterium avicola
GAGCCCGAACATCTTCTTCGAGGACGTCGCCTCGTCCAGCGATGACTTCTACGACAAGGCCCTCGAGGGATTCACCATGTTCGCCCTCAACCAGGGCGAGGTCTGCACCTGTCCGTCGCGGGCGTTGATCCAGTCCTCGATCTATGACCGCTTCATCGGTGACGCACTGGAGCGGACCAAGGCGGTCAAGCAGGGCAACCCGCTGGACACCGAGACCATGATCGGCGCCCAGGCCTCCAACGACCAGCTCGAAAAGATCCTGTCCTACATCGAGATCGGCAAGGACGAGGGAGCCAAGGTCCTCACCGGCGGCACCCGCGCGGAGCTCGACGGGGACCTCTCCGGCGGCTACTACGTCACGCCGACCGTCTTCGAGGGCCACAACCAGATGCGGATCTTCCAGGAGGAGATCTTCGGCCCGGTCGTCTCGGTCACCACCTTCGACGACTTCGACGACGCCATGAAGATCGCCAACGACACCCTGTACGGCCTCGGCGCCGGTGTGTGGTCGCGCGACGGGGGCGTCGCCTACCGGGCGGGGCGCACGATCCAGGCCGGACGAGTCTGGACCAACTGCTACCACCAGTACCCGGCGGCCGCGGCCTTCGGTGGCTACAAGGGCTCCGGTGTGGGACGCGAGAACCACCGCATGATGCTCGACCACTACCAGCAGACCAAGAACCTGTTGGTGTCCTACGCCCCCACCAAGCTCGGATTCTTCTGAGCTCCCGAGACCCGGTGCCCTGCACCCCCGAGGCGGGGCACCGGGACCGCGGATGGGGCGATGTGGCCACGGCCCCGCCCCATCCGTGATCCACCCATCCGTGGTCATCCATCGTCAGGAGGGGTCATGGTCATCCCGGAACGGGTCGCCGTCACCGAGGCGGCCGCCGAGCTGCTCATCAGGCTGCGTGAGACCCATGGCGACCTGATGTTCCACCAGTCGGGCGGCTGCTGCGACGGCTCCTCGCCGATGTGCTACCCGCTGGGCGACTTCCTGACCTCCGAGGCCGACGTGCACCTGGGCGACCTGCAGATCAGCGATGACTTCGTCGTCCCGGTGTGGATGTCACGCAACCAGTTCGCCCACTGGCAGCACACCCATCTCACCATCGACGTGGTGCCCGGTCGTGGCGCCGGGTTCAGCGTCGAGGCGCCCGAAGGCGTACGGTTCCTGATCCGGTCACGGGTGTTCAGCGATGAGGAGGCCACCGCGCTGCGCGAGGCCGGCCTGATCGATCCTCCCCGGGTCGGACCGGTGGCACCCGACAGCCCGTGACCGGGTCGACCGGGGGAATGGGGTGGATCGGGCGGCGGTGCGCGTCGCTCGCGGCTCGGGCCCCGGTCAGCGGATAGAGTCGTCGCGACCGGATCCTTCCCCTCCGGTGACGGCTGGACCGCTGCCGCGGTCACGCCTGCACACCGGACCGACCCGAGGTGTCAGCCGTGACCCAGACCGTAGTGGTGAGCCGAACCACCCCCGAGGCCGTGGCCTCGGCGGACCCCGTGATCACCGATCTGGCGCTGCGGGGGGAGACACCGGCACCCGAGGACATCGTCTTCCACCTGGACCGTGTCACCCACACCTACGGCTCGCGGCGTGCGCGTCGCCGCACGGCCCCGGCGGTCGACGGGCTGAGCCTGGACATCCTGCGCAACGAGGTCACCGTGTTGTTCGGTCGCCCTCGCGCCGGTCGCAGCACGATCCTGCAACTGCTGAGCCGGATCATCGAGCCCGAGGCGGGGACCCTGCTGTTCGAGGGGGAGGCCCTGCGTCGCCATCGTCGCCGCATCCTCACCCGCAGGATCGGTTACCTGCCCGCCGGTGGAGGACTGCCGCCGAACCGTACGGTCGGCGAGGCCATCACCACTTTGTTGCGCAGGCAGCACTGGAAGCCGGCCGATGCCCAGGCGCGGATCACCGAGGTCTTCGAGCTGCTGGAGATCCCGCCCGCCTGTGCCGAGCGACGGACCTCCGAGCTCGCTCCCTGGCTGCGACGCGCCGTCGGTCTGGCGGCAGTGATCGCCCCTGACCCTGACGTCCTGCTGCTCGACGAGCCGTTCACCATCTCCGACGGGTCACGCCGCAGCGATCTGCACGCCATGATGGAACGGGTGCAGCAGCAGCGCCCGCGGACCGTGGTCGTGGCGACCGATGACTTCGACGAGGCCTCCCGGCTGGCCGACCGGATCGCGGTGCTGGTGCGTCCCGGCCGGGTCGTGCAGTACGGACGGCCACGCGAGGTCATCGATGCACCCGTCGACGACCAGGTCCGGAGCCTGATCGGACCCGACCGGGGGTGGCGTGCCCTGTCGCTGGTGCCGTCGCGATCCCTGGTCCCGCAGCGAATCCTCGCCGTCCGCAGCCCTTCGGCTGTGCCCCGGGACGAGATCGGGTTGGTGCTGGACCACCGGGCAGGTCCTCGGGGATGGGTGTTGCCGGACCGCCCGGGCGTGGTGCTGGGGATCGGCACCGACTTCGATCCGAGTCGTGACTCCCTGCAGACCGCTCTCGACGCTGCACTGTCCTCCCCGGTCGGGCAGGCGGTCGCCGTCGACCGCGCCACCGGCCGCTACTTGGGCACCGTCCCGATCGGGCGGATCATCCAGCGGGCCATCGAGGTCCGTCGCTCCTCGGCGATCGGCATCAACGACGAGGCCATCGCGCGCCGTGGCCGTCTCGAGGACAGGCGACGGGCTGAGGCGGCCGAGCGTGCCCGACGCCAGGAAGCTGAACGGGCACGGCTGCTGGCCGAGATGTCGGCCGATTCGCGCTGAGGTCCTGCCCAAAGCAGGACGAGGTGAGTACGCTCGAAGCATGGCTACTGCAACTGCGCGCTCCGGCAAGCTCGAGTCCGTCGGTCTCCACGTCGAGGACACCGGTGGAGCGGGACGTCCCGTGGTCCTGCTGCACGGATGGCCGATGTCGGCACAGGTGTGGACCGAGCAGGTCAGGGCGCTGACCGGAGCCGGTCACCGCGTCGTCAGCTATGACCGTCGCGGTTTCGGCCGCAGCGACGTGCGCGGCGACGACTACGGCTACGACGCGTTGGCCGACGACCTGGCGGCGGTGATGACTGAGCTCGACCTCACCGAGGCCACCATCCTCGGTTTCTCCATGGGAGGCGGGGAAGTCGCCCGTTACGTGTCGCGCCACGGGCAGCAGCGAGTGCACAGCCTGGTCTTCGCCGCCGCGGTCCCGCCGTACTTGCTGCACACCGAGGACAATCCTGAAGGGCCGCTGCCCCGGGAGGGCGCCGAGCAGATGTCGGCCGGTCTGCGTGATGACCGGGAGACCTTCTTCGAAGGCTTCACGACCACCTTCTTCACCGCCAACGGCGAGCTGCGCGTCACCGATGCCCAGCGTCAGGAGGCGCTGGCGTTGTGCCTCGAGTCGGACCAGGAGGCTGCGCTGGCCTGCATCGACTCGTTCTCCTTCACCGACTTCCGCGCCGATCTGGAGGCCGTCACCGTGCCCACCCTGGTGATCCACGGTGACGCCGACGAGATCGTGCCACTGGAAGGAGCCGGCCAACGGACCCATGCCGCGATCGCCGGCAGCCAGCTGGTCGTCATCCCCAACGGGCCGCACGGCATCAACACCTCCCACCCGCGGGAGTTCAACGAGGCCCTGGTCAGCTTCTGCGCCAACTGAGGCATCGCAGCGTCCCCGGTGTCGGGGCAACTGCCATGATGGGACCGTGACCGCCCAACCTCCGACGCCGCCAGCAAGCTCCGGGAGGCGTCCGAGCATCAAGGATGTCGCCGAGTTGGCCGGCGTCTCGTGGAAGACGGTCTCCAACGTGATGCACCACCCGGACCGGGTCCGCCCGGAGAACCGGGAGCGGGTGAACCGCGCCGTCGAGCAGCTCGGCTACCGGATGAGTGCCGTCGGGCGCCACCTGCGTCAGGGACGCTCCCGGGTGATCGCCCTGGCGGTCCCCGACATCGCCGGTCCCTATTTCGCCCAACTGTCGCGCAGCATCATCCGTTGTGCCGGTCGGGTCGGCCACTCGGTGTTGATCGACGACACCGGCGGCGACCCGGAGCGTGAGAAGGCTGCGGCCAGTGGATATGCCGTGCAGTTCGCCGACGCGGTGATCCTGTCGCCGACCAGTGTCGACAGTGCGACGATCTCCCAGGTCCACCCGCACACCCCGGTCGTGCTGCTCGGTGAGCTGGACCTGCCGGTGTCCGAGGACGGCATGGTCTTCGACCGGGTCGCGATCGACAACGTCGGCTCGGCCCGGGAGGTGACCGTCCACCTGGTCGCCACCGGGCGTCGTCGACTGGCCTTCGTCGGCCTCGACGGGCGTGGTCAGGGCACGGGACACCTGCGTCAGCAGGGATTCC
>DVLP01000383.1 GCA_018715445.1 Candidatus Avipropionibacterium avicola
ACGGGAGTGCTTCGGCCTCGCGAGCCTGGTCACCGGGCTGCGCCGCGACTTCCTGCCCGCGACCGGGGCTGCACTGGCCCGTCTCACGGTGCTGCTGGCCCTGCTGGGCCGGCGCCGGCTCGGGCCGGAGCTGACCCAGGGGGCACCCACCCAGACGACCGCCGGCAACACCGCGCTGGCAGCGTTGGCCGACCTCGCTCGCGACGACACCCCACTGGTCGCACGGATCGAGGCCCAGGACATGACCGGCGTACGTCAGCACCCCGGCTTCGCCAAGGCGCTGGACGACTGGCTCGAGCGGTACGGCCACCGCGAGACCACCAGCCCGGTGCTGATCAGCCAGCCCACGCTCGCCGAGTCCCCCGAAACCGTGCTGTCGCTGCTGAGGGTGTTGATCGACACCCCGCCTCGGGCCCTCGGCCCACGACCCGATGCCTTGGCCGAGCTGCTGACCCACCCGTTGCTGCGCTCACCACGGCGCCGGGAGTGGGCCATCCGGATCGTCGAAGCGGCCCGTGCCGCGATCGGCTTCCGGGAGGACTCGCACGGGGCCTTCACCCGGATCGCGCCCGTCCTGCGGGCCACGCTGCTCGAGATCGGGCGACGGCTCACGGCCGAGGGCGTCCTCGATGCCGTTGACGACGTGTGGCACTGCCGTTGGGACGAACTGGTCACCGTGCCGCGGGGGGACCTGCGCCGCCGGGTGACCGAGCGCCGTCGGCAACGACAGCTCCTCGAAGGCGTACCACTGATCAACGTGGCCAACCGCACGGCCGAGGTGGACGATGCGCAGGCGCTGGTCTCCGGCACCCCCGCCAGCAGCGGTGAGGCGAGTGGCCCGGTCCGGGTGATCCGCGATCCGAAGGACTTCGGCACCCTGCGCTCCGGCGAGGTGCTGGTCTGCCCGTACACCAATCCCGCCTGGACCCCGCTCTTCCAGCGGGCCGCCGCCGTCGTCGTGGACTCGGGTGGCTCCGGATCCCATGCCGCGATCGTGGCGCGGGAGTACCGGATCCCTGCCGTGATGGGCACCGGCACCGGCACCACCCTGCTGACCGACGGTCTGCGGGTCCGGGTCGACGGTGACCACGGCCTGGTCCTGGCCGACGCGTGAGGGCCGAGACATGACGACAGAACAGGCGCCGCGGTCGCGTCGGCGTGGTGCGGCGTTGGAGAAGGCCATCCTCGAGGCCGTGCTGGCCGAGCTCGACGACCAGGGCTACCGCGCCCTGACCGTCGAGGCGGTGGCGGCCCGGGCCAGCGCCAGCAAGGCATCGATCTACCGTCGCTGGCCGACCAAGCCCCAGCTCGTGCTCGCGGCGGTTCGCCACACCATCCCCGATCGGGTGGGTACTCCCGACCAGGGCAGCCTGCGGGCCGACCTGCTCCACCTGGTCTCGACGATGGCCGCCGGGTTCCGCGGACCGCTCGGCGAGGCGATGCGCGGCGTGGTCGGAGACGCCCTGGGTGGTGGTGACCATCTGGGCGCGCTCTCGGCCGGGACGAGCCTGGCCGCGGTCACCGCCGTCGTCGAACGGGCCGTCGCTCGCGGCGAGGTGTCGCCCGAACGACTCGTCCGACCCCGCCTCGAAGCCGGAGTCGCCTACCTGCGCCACCAGGTCCTGATGGACCGCCTCGACGATGCGCTGGTCACCGAGATCGTCGACGACGTGATGCTGCCCCTCCTGCTCGACTGACTCAACGCCCCCGAGCCCGTCGATGGGCCCATGCCCCCGAGCTCGTCGAGGGGTTGTGGCAGGCTGAGCCCAGCCGAGGAACGGGAGTGGTCGAGTGTCAGGCGCAGCGGTCGAGGCGAGCCGGTGGGATCCCGCGATGCGGATCGACGGGGGTGATGTCGCCGGGATCCGTTGGTGGGCACCGGATGAGGCACCGCTGCGGCTGTCCGGCTTTGCCTGGTACGAGCAGGATCGCGCGCTGCGACGACTGCCCAAATCGTCGAGTGGTGCGGTCCCCGAGGCGGTCGACGCCCTGGCCGAGGCGACCACCGGCGGCCAGGTCAGCCTGCGTACCGATGCCCGTCGCCTCCTGGTGGCCGCGCGGATGGCGGGCCCGGCCCGCATGGACCACATGCCCCCCACCGGTCAGAGTGGATTCGACTGCTACATCGGCGAGCCGGGGGCACTCACTCATGCCGGGGTGGCCAGGTTCGAACCGGACCGCACTGATTATGTGGCGACGGTGCTGGACCTGCCCGAGGCCGAGCCCGATCGCGTACGGGAGGTCGTGGTCAACTTCCCTCTGTACCAAGGGGTGCAGGAGGTGGCGATCGGCATCCCGGAGGATGCGCAGGTGGCGGCGCCGACGCCGTACGTGCGGCCGGGGCAGATCATCCTGTACGGGACCTCGGTCACCCAGGGCGGTTGTGCGAGTCGTCCCGGCATGGTCCACAGCAACATCCTGGGCCGGGCCCTGCAGATGCCGGTGGTGAACCTGGGGTTCTCCGGCAACGGTCGCGGGGAGCCGGAGGTCGCCGAGGTGATCGCGACCGCCCCCGACCCAGCGCTGTTCATCCTTGACTACGAAGGAAACAGTGGCGGTGCTGAGGCCCTCGCTCGTACCCTGCCGGAGTTCATCGCGATCCTGCGCGCGGCCCATCCCGACGTACCGATCCTGGTCCTCACCCGGGTCCGCTACGCCAGGGAAGGCGCGTTCGCGACGATCACCGAGCGTCGCCTGGCCTGTCGGGCGGTGGCTCGTGAGGTCGTGACATCCCTGCAGGCACAAGGAGATGAGCAGTTGCACCTGTTCGAGTGCGGCGACCTCATCCCCGAGGCCGTCGTCGACGAGTGCAGTGTCGACGGTGCCCACCTCACCGACCTCGGCTTCTGGTTCATGGCCGACGGCCTGCTCCCGGTCGTACGGGCACTGGTGGCGGGCTCCGATCAGTCCCCGACCGAGATCCGGTAGGCCGCGGTGAGGTAGGGCAACTGGATCCTGCCGTCGGCATCGGCGACCCGCTCGGCCAGGGCCGCCACCTGGGCGAGCACCTGCTGCTGCTCGACCGGGGGCAGGGAGAGCAGATGGCTCCGTGAGCTCGCCAGCTCGACCAGACCGTCCGGCGCCAAGGTGTAGGTCCAGTTCATGGTGCGCTTCTCGACCCGGGTGAAGGGCGGGCCGTACGGCGGTGGGCCGGCGGCGAGCAACTGCTCGGCCGCGCTCGGCTTGATGATCGCGGTCAGTTCGCTCACCCACTCGACCGACTCGTCGCGCAGGTTCCAGATCAGTCCGAGGGTGCCGCCCGGGGCGAGCACCCGCGCCACCTCGACCGACGCCGGCTCCGGATCGACCCAGTGCCAGGCCTGGCCGAAGCAGACCAGGTCGGCGCTGTCGTCGGCCAGCGGGAGCGACTCCGCTGACCCGAGGTGGGTCGCGACCTCCGGGAACCGTTCGCTGAGCGAGGCCAGCATCCGGGCGTCCGGGTCGACGGCGGTGACCTCGTGACCGAGGCCGCGCAGCACGCCGGTCAGCTTGCCCGTCCCGGCGCCGGCATCGGGTCACCGGTGCATCCCCAGGGTTAACCAGTTCAAAGTCGACTTCTCTTTGGTCCTTATCAACCCGCAGTAACTTCACCTTA
>DVLP01000384.1 GCA_018715445.1 Candidatus Avipropionibacterium avicola
CACGTGATCGACCTGGCGTGGTACCTGATGGGCTCACCGAAGGTGGCCTCGATCAGCGCCAACACCTACGAGCACCTGGGCAACCGGGCCAACGTCACCACCTTCCCGCGCTACACGGTGGCTGACTACGACCCGAGCAAGAACGACGTGGAGGACATGGCCAACGCCATGATCCGCTTCGACAACGGTGCCTCGATCCTGGTCGACGTCTCGTTCTCGTTGCACGCCCCCAAGGACGAGATCGCCGTCGCGGTGCACGGCACCAAGGGTGGCGCGGACCTGGAGCCGTCGCTGCAGATCGCCACCGAGCAGCACGGGTCGATGGTCAACGTCGTCCCGCAGTTGCGGTCGTCGACCTTCGAGCTGGAGAACGCCTTCGTCAACGAGACGGCGAACTTCGTCGACACCTGCCTGGGCCAGGCCGAGAGCATCGCCCCGGCATGGCAGGGCGTCGAGGTCATGAAGATCCTCGAGGGGATCTACACCTCGGCCGCCGAGCGTCGCGAGATCACCTTCTGATCTGAGGCCGAGCCTGCCGACCTGATCGGCCCCACGGATCCGTTCCGTGGGGCCGATCGTCGTCCATGGCCCGGCCTGGACGGTACGTACCCACGACGACCCGAAATCAGCTGACCCGAACCTGTCAGTGCAGAGCCCTAGCGTGGGATCCATGGCAGATCCCGTGCTCGCCCAGCCGATGCTGACCGACCTCGGACAGCCCTTGGCCGAGGCGACCTTCTGCATCGTCGACCTGGAGACCACCGGCAGCAGCACCGAGGACGCCATCACCGAGATCGGAGCGGTGAAGGTGCGCGGCGGTGAGGTGATCGGCGAGTTCCAGACCCTGGTCAACCCGGGCCGCGGGATCCCGCCACTGATCACGGTGCTGACCGGGATCACCAACAACGTGGTGGCGCAGGCACCCCCGATCGAGCAGGTGCTGGGATCGTTCCTGGAGTTCCTCTCCGATGCCGTCCTGGTCGCCCACAACGCCCGGTTCGACGTCGGCTTCCTCAAACGTGCCTGTGAGGCTGGTGAGCAGGAGTGGCCGCACCCACGCATCCTCGACACCATGGCGCTGGCCCGGGTGATCCTGCTGCGCGACGAGGTCGCCAACTGCAAGCTCGGCACGCTCGCCCGCCACTTCCGCTCCCCGGTCACCCCTGACCACCGCGCACTCACCGACGCCCGCGCCACCGTCGACGTGCTGCACGGCCTGCTCGAGCGGGTCGGCAACCGCGGGGTGTCCACCGTCGAGGACCTGGTCGAGTTCAGCCGTCAGGTCTCACCGCAGCGTCGCGCCAAGCGCGGCCTGGCCGCCGACCTGCCCGACGCACCGGGGGTCTATTCCTTCCTGCGTGACGACCCCGACGGTCCGCGGGTGCTCTATGTCGGCAAGTCGACCTCGATCCGCACCCGGGTGAGGACCTACTTCACCGCCTCGGAGCACCGCCGCCGGATGGACGAGATGGTGCGACTGGCCACCCGGGTCGACCACGTCGTCTGTGTGACCGGCCTGCAGGCCGAGGTCTGTGAGCTGCGGATGATCGCGGCCCACGCACCGCCGTACAACCGCCGCTCGAAGCATCCTCGGCGCCAGCAGTGGGTCAAGATCACCGACGAGCCGTTTCCGCGACTGTCGGTCGTGCGGACCGTCCGCGACGACGGGGCGACCTATTTCGGCCCGGTCCGCACCCGGGAGCTCGCCGACCACGTGCTGGCCGTGCTGCACGACGCCTTCGGGATCCGCCAGTGCACCCCACGCCTGCCCCGGACCCCGAAGGGCACCGCCTGCGCCCTGGCCGGGATGGGGCGGTGTCCGGCACCGTGCGACGGCAGCATCGGGTCCGAGCCGTACGCCGAGATCGTCGACCAGGTGCGCGCGGTGCTGACCGAGGACCTGCGTCCCGCACTCAGCGCTGCCCGCTCGCGGCTGCTCCGGCTGATCGAGCACCAGCGCTACGAGGAGGCCGACCAGGTACGGCGTCGCCTCCAGGACATGGTCGCGCTGGCCCGCCGACACCACCGGGTTGCCAGTCTGGCCCGGGTACCCCACTTGGTTGCCGCCGCCCGGGCCCCGGTCGGATCCCCGGGCGAGGGAGGGTGGCAGATCCATGTGGTCCGGTACGGCCGTCTCGCCGAGACCGCACTCGCCCGGCCCGGGGAGTCACCGGTGCAGGTGGCTGCGGCCGCGGTCGCCACGGCCGAGCAGGTCGTCGCACCACCCCCACCACTGCCGGCCGCCACCATCGAGGAGACCGAACGGATCGCGGACTGGTTGGAACGCGACGGCGTACGCATCATCGAGATCGAGGGTGACTGGGTCTGGCCGCTGAACGCGACCATCGAGCCGACCGATCTGGCCCACTGGGCCCTGGGCACGCCGAGCACTCCGAGCGCTCCGGGCACCACACCAACCACGGCCCCGCCTGTTCACCGCCGTTCTGCGTAGACTCAGCCCCATGGTCACCGCAATCGTCCTGATCAAGGCAGATGTCACCAAGATCCCGACCGTCGCGGAGGAACTCGCCTCCCTCGACGGCGTCAGCGAGGTCTACTCGGTCACCGGCAAGGTCGACCTGATCGCCATCGTCCGGGTCCGCGACCACGAGGGCATCGCCACCGCGGTGACCGAAGGGGTGTCGAAGGTGCCCGGCGTGCTCGAGACCGAGACCCACATCGCCTTCCGCGCCTATTCCCAGCACGACCTGGACGCGGCCTTCTCCATCGGCGAGTGATGGCCGCCCCGTCGCGGCCTCGGGTGCCCGTCCCTCTGGTCGTGGTGACCGCTGTGGTGTGGGTGGTGGCGCTGGTGACCTGTGCGGTGGCGCTGTACCTCACCCGGCAACCGACACTGACGCCGCTCGACCTCGGAGGCGGCTGACGGCCGCTCCGCTCAGGCCAGGATCAGCTCGGGCCAGGCTCAGTTCAGGCCAGGATCAGGCCGAGACCGACCGCGGCCAGGCAGACCACCCAGACCGTCGCCAGACCCGCGACCTGGATGCTGGAGCGCCGCCCCGGGGCGAAGACCATGATCAGCGCTGACCCGCCACCGCCGAGCACACCGCCGATCTGGGCCAGCCAGTAGAACGAGCTGAACCCGGTGACCAGGCTGAGCACGATCAGCAGGCCCAACAGCACCAGGTCGAAGCGGATGTCGTGACCGGCCCGCAACTTCACCGCGGCACTGGCGGCGATCAGGCCGATCGTGCCGGTGTTCATCCCCGTGATGCCGGCCGGGCCCTGCGCCACGACGGCGAACAGGGCGCCTCCGACCAGGCAGGCCGTCAGGAAGATGGCGACCATCCGCCACGCCCCGAGCAACGGTTCCAGGGTCCGCCCGATCAGGACCAGCACCAAGGCGTTGATGGCCAACCCGAACAGCCCGGCGCTGGTCACCGCGAAGGTGACCAGGCGCCACCACTGCTGGGCCTCCAGGGCCAACGGGGACAGCGCGAGCCACCCGGTGACGAAGTTGCGGCTGACCAGGTCGGCCAGCCCGACCAGCACGCACACCGCCACGATGCCCCACGTCGCCGGGGCCGAGGCCACGTCGAGACGGGTCAGCAGCCCGGAGCCGGAACCACTGCTGGAGCGCGGCGGGACCGTACGAGGGCCACCGGGCCGACGGGCGCGGCCTCGACCGCTGCCACCGCCGGACGAGCCTCGCGGGTCCTCACCGGAGCAGTCCGGGCAGAGGAACCCGACCGGCGCCTCGTGCATGCACTGCATGCAGATCGGACGGTGGCAGCGCTGGCAGGTGATCCCGGTGGTGCGGTCGCGATGGCGGTAGCACGGCAGGAACTCCGGCTCGGCCGGCGCCGGTCCGGTGAAGTCGGGCACCCCGTCGGGGACGCCTGGGTCGTCGGGGCTGCCCGGCCGATCCATCGATTCAGCTGATCTCGACCGAGTTGATCACCACGTCGTCCTTCGGCCGGTCGGCCGGGCCGGTGGCCACCTTCGAGATCGCGTCGACGACGTCACGGCTGGACTGGTCGGCGACCTCACCGAAGATGGTGTGGCGGCGGTTCAGGTGCGGCGTGGGAACCACGGTGATGAAGAACTGCG
>DVLP01000385.1 GCA_018715445.1 Candidatus Avipropionibacterium avicola
GACCTCGGTGGAGCCCGAGCCCCGCGTCATCGACTGCCAGGTCGAGCCACCCATCACCTCCGGGGCACCGGGCACCGGCTGCACGCTGAACGCCGATCGGTGCTCGTGCTCCTCGGCCTCCGCGTTCATCACGACGCCACTGGCCGCATATATCTCCTGAGCCTCGGCCCGTACGGCGGCGACGATGTCCTCGACGTCCTCGACCGGCCCGAGCAGGGCCTGCACGGCATTGGCGAGGTTGCCCAGCAGCTTGCGGTACTTCCAGGCCATCACGTCGGCGGGCAGCGGCACCGACAACCCGGCCGAGGCCCAGTCGGCGGCGACGGCCTGCAGCAGAGCACGATCCCGGTCGTCGGTCAGCTCCGCCGGCACCCGAGCGGTGTGCAGCACCGCACGGCGCGGAGCGGCCCGGACGATCACCTCGCCCGGGGTCACCATCACCGCCGGCATCCAGACGCAGACCCCGAAGACCCGGGCGAACCAGCGCAACGCCAGGGACTCGGCCCGTACGCCGTTCAGGGCGGTGAGCAGCGGCAGCGCCGACCCGGCGGTCTGCTCCCCCACCGGGGCATCCGCCCAGGCCGCGAGCGCCGCCTCGGCCTGATGGGTCTTGGTCGCCAGCACCAGGACGTCGTCGGGGGTCAGCTCGATCTCGTCGGGCCCACCGATCGCCTCGACCGGCACCGTGTGGGTGGCCTCCGGCAGCCGCAGGCGCAGTCCGTCGCGGCGCATCCGGGCGAGGTGCTCACCCCGGGCCACCAGGGTCGTCGCGATGTCGTGGGCGGCGAGCAGGCCGCCGATGCCTCCGCCGATCGCGCCCGCCCCGATGATGACGTAACGGCGACGCGCAGGAGCGCCGTGGTGGTCGGTGGTCATGGGCGGACCGTCCAGCCGTGCTCGGCGAGTTGGTCACGCAGCTCCGACTCGTGGACGCTGTCGACCAGCAGGGCGAGGTGGCCGACCTGGCGGTTCTGGTCGTGCTCGATCGACATGTCCTCGATGTTGATGCCGGCCTCGCCCACCTCGGCGAACAGCTTGGCCAGGGCGCCAGGGGTGTCGGGGATCTCCACGACCACCTCGGACCAGACCTGATCGGCCAGCCCGTGCTTGCCCGGGATCCGTGCCGTGCCCGCCACCCCGGCCTGCAGCGCACCGACCAGCCGCTCACGGTCATCGAACCCGGCGAGCAGGGCATCCACCGCGGTCCGCAGCCGCTCGAGGCGGGGCCGGACCGCAGCCGCATTGGCACTGAGGATCTGCACCCACAGCCCGGGATCGCTGCCGGCGATGCGGGTGACGTCCCGCAGTCCCTGCCCGGCCAGGCGAAGGTGCTCGGCCGGCACGTCGTCCATCTGGTCGGCGACCAGCACCGAGGCGACGTGCGGCAGGTGCGAGACCGCGGCGACCGCCCGGTCGTGGTCGTACGGGTCCATGTCGGTCACGACGGCCCCGGACTCGGTGGCAAGGCGACGGACCCGGGCGACGTCGACGTCCGGGTTCACCCGATGTGGTGTCAGCACCCAGGTCCGGTCGACGAACAGGTCGGCGTCACCGCTGACCGGCCCGGAGCGATGGGAGCCGGCCATCGGGTGGGAGCCGACGTAGCGTCGCAGAGCCTCGTCGTCGACCAGGGCCCGCAGCTGCCCGATCAGGGCGCCCTTGACCGAAGCAACATCGGTCACCGTCGCGGATCGGTGCTCCAGCAGGGAATCGGCGATCACGCGTGCGCAGTGGTCCGGTGGCACGGCCACCACCACCAGGTCGACCTCGTTCGGCGGCACCGGGTCGACCGAGCCGGCCCCGAGGCCGGCCGCCACCAGGGCATGGCTGGTGTTGCGGTCGCGCAGGTGCACCCGGTGCCCGGCCCGCCGTGCGGCCAGCGCGATGGAGGTGCCGACCATCCCGACCCCGATGACCACCATCGTCATGGTGGCCCCGGGCTCGCTCACGAGTCGGTCTGTTCGCTCGGGTCAGCCGTCTCCGGCGTCGCGGCCAGCAGCTCGGACAGCTGGGCCCGAGGGATCCGGCGGAACTTGCGGGGCTGGGGCCGGCTGCGGTCCAGCACAGCGACCTCGAGCGACTCGACACCGAGCGTGGTGTCCTCACCGTGGGCGGACTCCAGCCCGCGCACCGCCAGCCGTACGGCATCGGCAAGGCCCATGCCTTCGGCGAAGCCGTCGCTGATGGTGCGCGAGATCGCCTCGGTCTGGCCCCCCATCACCGCGAAGCGTGACTCGTCGACGACCGAACCGTCGTAGGTGAGGCGATAGATCTCGTCCTGCTCCGGCTCGGCACCGAGCTCGGCGACCACGATCTCGACCTCGTACGGCTTCTCGCCGCCGGCCGAGAAGATGGTGCCGAGCAGTTGGGCGTACGCGTTGGCCAGACCACGTCCGGTGACGTCCTGACGGTCGTAGCTGTAGCCCCGCAGGTCGGCGTGACGGATCCCGGCGATCCGCAGGTTCTCGAACTCGTTGTAGCGTCCGACCGCGGCGAACCCGATCCGGTCGTAGATCTCGCTGATCTTGTGCAGCGACTGGGAACGGTTCTCCGCGACGAAGCAGATCCCCTCGTCATGGCGGACCACGACGACCGACCGGCCACGGGCGATGCCCTTGCGGGCGAAGTCGGCCCGGTCCTTCATCTGTTGCTCGGGAGCGACGTACATCATGCTCATCGCAGATCTGCCTCCGGTCCGTCGGGACGCTGCATCCGCCCCGCGATCAGCTGGTCCATCATCGTCGAGATCTCGGACTCCTCGAACTGGTCGACGCCGTCGGCGCTGGCGACCATCACGATCGGAAAGATCTTGCGGGTCAGGTCGGGGCCGCCGGTGGCCGAGTCGTCGTCGGCGGCGTCGTAGAGCGCCTGCACGACGGCCATCGCCGCCTGGTCGGCGGTCAGGTCCGGACGATAGAGCTTCTTCAACGCTCCGCGGGCGAAGACCGACCCCGAGCCCACCGAGTGGAACGAGGTCTCCTCGTAGCGTCCGCCGGTGGCGTCGTACGAGATGATCCGGCCCTGACCGGTGCCCTGGTCCCACCCGGCGAACAACGGCAGCACCGCCAGTCCCTGCATCGCCATCGGCAGGTTCTGCCGGATCATGCCGGCCAGGCGGTTGGCCTTGCCGTCCAGCGACAGCGGAGCACCCTCGACCTTCTCGTAGTGCTCCAGCTCGACGCGGAACAGCCGCACCATCTCGACCGCGATCCCGGCGGCACCGGCGATCCCGACCAGGGAGTACTCGTCGGCCGGGTAGACCTTCTGGATGTCGCGCTGGGCGATCATGTTGCCCATCGTGGCCCTGCGGTCGCCGGCCATCACCACCCCGCCGTCGAAGGTGGCCGCGACGATCGTGGTGCCGTGCGGTGCCAGATGGCTGAGGTCGTGGTCACTGTGACGGGGCAACAGCTCCGGGCGGACCGCCCCCAGGAACTCGGTGAACGAGGACGAACCGGCGCGGAGGAACTCCGGCGGCAGCCCGGCATCGGAGGCCATCACTGACCACCCTTCTGCACGAACGAGCGGACGAACTCCTCGGCGTTGACCTCGAGGACGTCGTCGATCTCGTCGAGCAGGTCGTCCAACCCCTCGTCGCGCCGCTGAGCCGCATCGCTGGCGGCCGCCGGACCGGGCAGGTCGGGTGCCTCCGGCTCGGGCTCGTCGCGACGGGTCCTGTGAATCTGTTCGGACATGGACCCAGCCTAAGCCGTCGGGCCAGCCCGGGTCAGGACGGCCAAGTGGCGATCAGCTGCGTCAGCGATCCGGCGGCATCGAGGACCGGTGTCATCCGGTCGCGGGTGAAGCCGAGCGGATCCATCATCTCCAGGCGCTGCAACGCGGTCCGGCCCGGCACGTCGAGCACCACCGAGTCCCAGCTCGCAGCCATCACCGCGGACCCGTGCCGGCGCATCAGTTCTCCACGCAGCCAGGCGCGGGTGTCGCTCGGGGCGTCGGTCACGGCGGCGGCGACTTGCTCCGGTGTGGTCAGTCGCTCGATCCGGCCCTTGCGCTCCAGCGCGGTGAACAGTCCCCGCCGCTCGTCGAGCTCGCTGAACTGCAGGTCGATCATGGCCAGCTTGGGATGGGACCAGTCGAGGCCGTCGCGGTCGAGGTAGGACCGCAGCAGACGCCACTTGGCGACCCATTCGAGACGATCGGCCAACCCCAGCGGGTCCTGCTCCAACCGGTCCAGCACGTCCTGCCAGGCCTCGAGCAGCCTCAGGGCCTCCTGGTACTGGGCGTCGGTCCCGAACGGTCCCCTCCCGCAGAGCCGGCGGCAGGCCTCCAGGTAGCACCGTTGCACCGCGATCGCGGTCCAGTCCCGGCCCTGCTCGTCGGCGACCGTGGCACGACAGCTCGGGTCGTGGCTGATCCGGTGCATCGCCTCCACCGGTCGGGCCAGCACCGGCACCTCGGTCAACAGGTTCGCCTCGAGGGCACGCAGCACCAGGGCGGCGGTGCCCACCTTGAGCCAGGTGCTCCACTCGGCCTGGGTGGCGTCGCCGGTGATGACGTGCAGCCGACGATGGCGGCGTGGATCAGCGTGCGGCTCGTCGCGGGTGTTGATCACCGGACGGTTGAGGGTGGTCTCCAACCCCACCTCGGCCTCGAAGTAGTCCGCCCGCTGGGTGATCTGGAAACCGGCCTGCTCGCTCTGCTGCCCGATCCCGACGCGACCGGACCCGGTGAAGACCTGCCGGGTCGCGAGGAACCCACTGAACTGGCGCACCACCCGGTGGAACGGGGTGCCGCGTTCGAGCAGGTAGTTCTCGTGGGTCCCGTATGAGGCACCTTTGCCGTCCACATTGTTCTTGTGGATGCGGATCCGACGTCCGGTCGTCTCGGAGGCGAGCTGAGCGGCCCTGGTCAGGATGGCGTCACCGGCCCGGTCCCACACCACGGCGTCGAGGGCGGTGGTCACCTCGGGGCCGGAGAACTCCGGATGGGCGTGGTCGACGTAGAACCGGGCACCGTTGGTGAGGACCAGGTTGGCCATCCCGGCGTCCACATCGGTCAACAGGTCAGGATGGGCGCTCACCCGTCGCAGCTCGGTGCCGCGTTGGTCCCGCAGCGGGCTCTCGGTGCTGTAGTCCCAGCCCGACTGGCCCAGTTGGGTCGTCTCGGCCCAGGTCCGGACCACGACATTGCTGAGCACCATCGGATGGATCGGCTCCTCGCCGGACACCGGATCAATGCTGATCCCGTACTCGGTCTCGATCCCCATCACCCGGTCCGGCCCTGCTGCAGTCACACCGGCCAGCCTACGATGGCAGGCGTGGACCTCCCCGACCGCCGCGGACGCTGGATCCTGCTGCTCGACCTGCTGCTCGTGATCGTGTTCGCCCTCAGCGGGCGGGCCTCGCACACCGAGACCCTCGACCCGGTGGGCCTGCTGGGCACCGCCTGGCCCTTCCTGGCGGGCTGCGTCGTGGGTCATCTGGTCGTACGGGCCTGGCGTCGCCCGACGGCGCTGTGGCCGACCGGAGTCGTGATCTGGATCGTGACCGTGGCTGGCGGGATGGGCCTGCGAGCGCTGACCGATGCCGGCACGGCGCTCAGTTTCGTGTTGGTGGCGACCGGGGTGCTCGGTCTGTTCCTGTTGCTGCCCCGACTGATCGTCAGCCTGTGGCGTCGTGGGGCCAACCGTGCCGCTGCAGGGCGTCGGTCAGGTCCTGCTCGCTGACCTCGGGCTTCCACCGTCCGAGTTCGACATCGCGGTCGTCGCGCAGCACCAGATGACCGTCCTCGACCAGCACCCGATCGATCTCGGCCCTCGCGAACCGCTGCCGGTCATCGGCGTTGCCGTCGGGAATCACCACGAGCTGGGTGCCAGACACCTCGATCCGGGTCGTCGAGCCCGCCATCATCACGCCGGCCAGCAACCCGGCGGCCACTCCGACCACGGCCAGCAGCCAGGAACCGACCCGGCCGGACAACAGCGCCAACAGTTCCCGCGGCCCCTCGAACGGGAACCACGGCAGCTGCTCGACCAGGCCGAGCAGCCAGGGCAGCAGGAGACCCAGTCCCAGGCCGACCAGGGTGCCCGCGGCGACCACCACGACCTTGACCGTGGTGGAGATCGCGAGCACGGTGGTCGGGCTCGAGCCGGTGGCGGCGTGGTGCTGGGTGGCGGACATGTATCCCAGTATGACACATCGATGTCGCATTATGAATGAGTGACGTGCCGGGATACCCTGAGGCCATGGCATCGTCTGACAGCGCTCCCCAGGCCGACAGCGCCACCCGACGCCGTACCCGTGCCGCCATCGTGGACCGAGCGATCGTGGTGCTGGCCGCGCGGCCGGATGCCTCACTGTCCGTGGTCGCCGAGGCCGCCGAGGTGAGCCGGTCGACC
>DVLP01000386.1 GCA_018715445.1 Candidatus Avipropionibacterium avicola
CGAGCCTGCTCAACCAGTTGGCCGGACATGCCCGCGTGGTGGTCGACGATGCGTCCGGGACGACCGTCGACCCGGTCGACGAACTGGTCGAGATCGCGGGCGAGACCTATGTCCTGATCGACACTGCTGGCATCCGGCGTCGGGTCAAGGAGGCCTCCGGGCACGAGTACTACGCCTCGTTGCGGACCCACAGCTCGATCGAGCGCGCCGAGGTGTGCGTGGTGGTGATCGATGCCTCAGCGCCGGTCACCGAGCAGGACCTGCGGATCCTCGGCATGGTCGAGGAGGCCGGCCGTGGCCTGGTGATCGCCTTCAACAAGTGGGACCTGACCGACGAGGAACGCCGCTTCTACCTGGAACGCGAGATCGACCGCGACCTGGTGCAGTTCGGCTGGGCGGGCCGGATCAACATCTCCGCCCTCACCGGGCGCAATGTCGAGAAGCTCAGCCGTGAGATCGAGGCTGTCCTCGACGGCTGGCACACTCGGGTCTCGACGGGCAAGCTCAACGCCTTCCTCGGCAGGATCGTGGCGGCCCACCCGCACCCGGTGCGCGGTGGCAAGCAGCCGCGGATCCTGTTCGGCACCCAGGCCCACAGCGGCCCGCCGACCTTCGTGCTGTTCACCTCCGGCAATCTCGACGACGGCTATGTCCGCTTCGTCGAGCGTCGCCTGCGGGAGGACTTCGGCTTCCACGGGTCCCCGGTGCACATCCAGGTCAGGCCCCGCCAGAAGCGTTCCTGAGCACCCGTTGGGTCAGCGGCGGTAGGCGACCGGGCCCAGGGAGATCGGGGTGGGGTTGCGCCGCACCCAGGTCACCGCGAGTTCGTCGATCCTGTTGAGGACCTCGTCGGGAGCGCTGCCACGGTCGAACTGGTGGGTGAGCTCCTCGAGCTCGTCGCTTTCGGCCTCGGTCAGCGGCTCACCGGAGCCGCACAGCTGGACCAGGGTCTGCAGCATCCGTCGGTAGTCGCGGTCCCAGTTGGCACCGCCGTTGCGGAACACCTCGTCATGGACACGTCCGGCGATCCGGATGGCCTCGCCCTGGGCGCTGAGTGCCGGACCGGACGACGGCACGAGCAGGTCCCACAACGCGTTGTACTGGTCCTGCCAGCGGCCCTCGGGCACCACGATCGGTGAGACGCCGTCGTGGATCTCGCGGGTCGGTGCTTCCGCCGCGCCGAACAGGCGGTAGAGCTGCTGCAGACCGGCATCGGTCTTCTCGAGCAGGTCAGGGTTGAAGGCCTCCCGGTGGAACTCGAACTGCTCCCCGATGCGTTCGACCACGGGTCGCATCGAGTCGTCGATCTCGGCACCTGCGTCGATCAGGAGCACCGCGACCTCGGCCATCGCGGCGATCGAGGCGTTCTCGGTGCCGATCAGGCCGACCTGCAGGGGAGTGTGGCCCCGATCGGTCCGGGCGTCGACCTCGACACCGGCCTGCAGCAGGGCCTGCACGGCACTGGGTGCCTTGTTGCCGGCTGCTGCGTGCAGCGGTGTCTGGCCGCCGCGGGTCCGGTGCTCGGGATCGGCACCGAGGGACAGCAGCAGCGGGATCTGCGCGGCCCTGCCGTAGGAGGCTCGGGTCCACAGCGGAGTCGCACCGTTCGAGGCGGGGGCGTCGACCTGGGCTCCCTGCTCGACGAGCCAGGTGATGAGCTCGTCAGGACAGTCGACGAAGCCGATCGCGGTGCTCTTGCCGTAGCCGCCGGTCGCCTCGATCTCGCACCGGTCGAAGACCGCGATCAGGTCCTCGAGGGGTGCGGTACGGAGCAGGTCATCGAAGTCACGGGGGAGCGTCTTGCGTTTGCGAGCCATGACGACATTCTGACTGCTGGACGGGGTCAGGTCGGGGTCAAGGCCGTACGGTCCCAAGGACCGTCACTGGTGCGAGGCGAAGTAGGCGTCCACCTCGGTGAGCAACTCCTGGCGGCGCCGGTCGCTGATCCACGAGACCTCGAAGGAGTTCCGGGCGATCTGGGCGAGGTCGGCGGGGGAGAGCTCCCCCCGGTCGGCCAGTGCCGCGTAGTTGTCGCCGATGTAGCCGCGGAAGTAGGCCGGGTCATCGGAGTTGACGGTGACCTTCGCACCACGACGCAACAGATCGACGATCTCGGTGGCCTTCATGTCATCGGTCACGAACGAGTTCGAGATCGGGCAGGTGGTGAACCCGATGCCCTTCTCGATCGCGAGGTCGACCAGGGCGGGATCCTCGACGATGTTGGTGCCGTGGTCGATCCGGTCGACCTCGATCTCGGTGAGGACGGTACGGATGTTGTCGATCGAGCCGACCTGGTCGATGTCACAGTGCATGGTCAGCAGGAAGCCGGCCTGACGGGCGCGCGCGAAGACGGCGGCGAACTTCTCCGGCGGGTTGCCCCGCTCGTCGGAGTCGAGCCCGACGCCGATGATCCAGTCCTGGTAGCGGATCGCGTCGGTGAGGGTCGCCATCGCGTACTCGGCGGAGAAGTCGCGCAGGAAGCACATGATCAGCTCGGCGGAGATGCCCAGGTCACGGCGGGCCTCGACGATGCCGCGGCGATAGCCGGTGATGACGGTGTCGAAGGAGACGCCGCGACTGGTGTGGGCCTGCGGGTCGAAGAAGAGCTCGGCATGGCGTACGCCCTGGCTGGCTGCCTTCGTGAGGTAGGCGTAGGCGAGATCGCGGAAGTCGTCGGCGGTGACCAGTACCTGCATGGCGGGGTAGTAGACGGCGAGGAACGAGGTGAGGTCGGTGAAGTCGTAGGTGGCCACGACCTCGTCGACCGTGCGCTCGGCGAGCTCGATGCCGTTGCGTCGCGCCAGCTCGAACTTCAGCTCCGGTTCGAGGGTGCCTTCCAGGTGGAGGTGCAGTTCGGCCTTGGGCAGCCCGTGGGCGAAGTCATGGAGCGTCATGGTCGTCATTCTGCCCGATGGAATCAGTCGAGCAGCTCGAGGCTGACCTCTTCGAGTGCAGGTAGTTTCTCGTGATCACCGAAGGTCATGTAGTCAACGGAGTGAAGGTAACCGTCGACGACCCAAAGCTCGAGATGGCCGAGTCCCTCACCAGCGCGCGAGACCTCCAGGACCGAGAACGGGCCACCATCGTGGCTGATCCGGGAGGCCTCCGGCAGTGGGGGCACCGAGATGAGGAAGCAGTCGCACTCGTCGAACTCGTACCCGCCCCAGGACGCGGCGCGTAGCTGCTCCCGGGCGAGGTCACGATGGTGCTGAGTCCCACAGCACAAGAGATCCAGGAGCGTCTGCTCCTTCGGGGAGAAGGCACTCCCGACTGCGCGCCCACGGCTCATCGTCATCACCTCAGGCTATCCGGCGGCCCTGCTCGACCCCACACCTCAGCGAGGAAGATCAACTCGCGGTCTGATAGCTTGGCGAGGTGATGACCAGTCAGGCCCATGTCGGCCGCTCCCAGAACGGCGATCTGGTCGTCGTCTGATCCGCGCTCCTCCTTGTGTGAGTGACCCGAACTCACCCACACGACAAGGAGAAATCATGACAGCGCACTTCAACCACACCATCATCGCCTCGATCGACGCCGCCGAGATGGCGGAGTTCTACCGCGACCTGCTCGAAGCCGACGCCGCGCCCGCATGGGGCCCGTTCGTCAACATTCGGATCGCCGGCGGGGTCATGCTGCAGTTCGCCACTCCACCGCTGGAGTTCCCACCGCAGCACTACGCCTATCTTCTCGATGACGCCCACTTCGACCGTGCTCACGCCAAGATCACCGACCACGGATTGGATCACTGGGCAGACCCTCAGCAATCCAGGGCCGGAGAGATCAACCACGAGCACGGCGGCCGAGGCGTCTATCTTCTCGATCCCTCAGGGCACTATCTCGAGCTGATCACCCAGCCCTACCTCTGATCCCGGTGCAGCTGCGAGGGCGGTGGGGACCAGAGCGGACCACAGGAAGGGTCCGGACACGATGAAGCCCAGGTGAGAAACCTGCTCTCACCTGGGCGAACGTCGGGCTGACAGGATTTGAACCTGCGACCCCCTGACCCCCAGTCAGGTGCGCTACCAAGCTGCGCCACAGCCCGTTCGTGGATCGAGCACCCCGTGGGGTGCCCGTGCCCGGACATACTACAACGACATTCACGCCTCTGTCGCATCGGCTCCATCGGTGGATCGGGGTTGTCAGTGGTCACCTATAGAGTCATACACATGATCGAAACTGGGCGTGACACCGACCTCGCGGTCGTTGCCGTGCCCGACCTCGAGCCAGACGAGTCGGCCGGCTGGGACGGTCCTCGCAAACCCGACGTCGACGTCACGATGGCTGTCGAACAGCTCTCGTGGGGCCGTGACGGGCGCCGCATGGTCGAGTGCAATGAGTTGATCTGGATTGCGACCTGGGCCGACCTGCATCCAGGCCCCGACACCCCACCCTCGCGACCCGGTGGCGAACGGGCCATCACCCTTGGTGGTGACGGCACCCCAGAGGTGGCCGAGTTCTGCACCGCTGAGCTTGCTGTGTGTCTCGGTGTCAGTCCGGG
>DVLP01000387.1 GCA_018715445.1 Candidatus Avipropionibacterium avicola
CCCGGGAGGCGATCCGGGTCGCCGGGCTCGCGTCGGCTGGCTCGGGTGGGGGATCGGTGGTGAACGATGTCGACCGGTCCTGGGCCGATCTGGTCCTGGCCGCGGCCACCGCCGGACTGGCCGAGGTCGACGAGCTCGGCCCGCTCGACGGGTTGACCGGTGACGACCCCGCCACGCTGGCCGCCTGGCTCGACCACCCGGGGGATCCGCGGGCGGCGGCCGCTCGGGTCCATGTCCACCCGAACACCTTGCGCTACCGGATGACGCGGATCAGCCATCGCCTGGACGTCGACCTGGGCGAGCCGCGGGTCCGTGATGCGCTGCGACTGCTGCTTCGGGCCCGTGACCTCTGAGACGACACGCCCGCCGCGTCCTGGTTGGTGTGATCGATTTCCTGCGCTATCGTACGAAGCGACGAACGGTTGTTCGATATGGGGTGGGCTTGGGGAAGACTGCCTGTCGATCAACCGCTTCCGTGTCCCGGTTGCGACGGACCTCGACCCCCGTCGCAACCGGGGCTTCCCCTTCGTTTTGACCATGCTGGTCCGGCCGCGTAAAGTTCGTCGTCGGTGTGCTGCTGTGTTCGCTGCGGCGGACCATGGTGCGGGCCCCTGTGTCGGGCCGAAGTCGAACAGTGAAGAGAGTAGGTCAGCGGTGTACGCAATCGTGCGTAGTGGCGGCCGTCAGCACAAGGTTGCTGTCGGTGACGTCGTCGAGATCGACAAGGTCGTTGACGAGGTCGGCGCGACCGTGGAACTGCAGCCCGTGCTGCTCGTCGACGGCAGCGACGTCACCTCGTCGAAGGACGGCTTGGGCAAGGCCAAGGTGACCGCCGAGGTGCTCGGCGAGACCAAGGGCCCCAAGATCAAGATCGTCAACTACAAGAACAAGACCGGTTACCGGCGTCGGATGGGTCACCGTCAGCGCTACACCCAGGTCAAGGTCACCGGCATCGACGCCTGAGCGTCGCCAGATTCGAGGGAACTGACATGGCATCCAAGAAGGGCGTTTCGTCCACCCGCAACGGTCGCGACTCCAACGCGCAGCGCCTCGGCGTCAAGCGTTTCGGCGGCCAGACTGTCAATGCCGGCGAGATCCTGGTCCGCCAGCGTGGCACCAAGTTCCACCCGGGCGACAATGTCGGCCGCGGTGGCGACGACACCCTGTTCGCCCTGTCCAGCGGGACCGTCGCCTTCGGCACCCGTCGCGGACGCAAGGTCGTGAACATCACGCCGGCCGAGGTCGCTGCCGCGCAGTGATCTCCCGGGGCCATCGGCCCCACGAGACATCCACCACACAGGGCGGTCCCCACGGGGCCGCCCTTTGTGTTTCCCGTCGTAGGTCCGGGGTACGGTGGCTGCGTACCCAAAAGTCCTAAAACATCCCTGTTTTGAGGTGATCTCCATGCCCGTCCTGGACGGCCCCTTCTTTCCCGGTGCCGGGACCAGTCCGTGGCGCCTCGAGGGCCGCGAGGAGGAGATCCGCCTGTGGGAGCGCGTGATGGCCGATTTTGCGATGTTCGGCCGCACCCAGGCCCGCCATCTGGTCATCCAAGGAGTCCGAGGGGTCGGCAAGACCTCACTGCTGAAGGAGTTCGCCGAGACCGCCCTGCGTGAGGGCTGCCTGGCGATCCGGGTCCGCTGCCAGTCGAGCGGCCGCGAGTCCCTGATGGACCGGATCCGGGCCAGCCTCGACCAGGCCCTGGAGCAGGAGCAGCCCACTCGACGCTCCGCGGTGACCGGGGTCGAGGTCCGTACGCCCCTGGGCGGGTTCGGGCTGGAGCGCCAGGTCAGTGAGGCCGACCCCACGTTGCTGGACTCGGCCTTCATGGGCTCGGTCCTGGCCGCCACGGCCCAGGTGGTCCACCGGGGCGGGATCGGGCTGGCCATCCTGGTCGACGAGACCCAGTACGCCGATCGCCGCAGTCTGGTGAACCTGTCCGAACTGGTGTCGGTGATCGGCGAGCAGGACGCCGACCGGCCCCCGTTCCACCTGGCCTTCGCCGGTCTGCCCAAGGACACCGCGGCGAAGGTCACCCGCTCGTCCAGCCATGCCGAACGGGTGTACCGCCGCATCGACCTGGGCCATCTCGACCCGGACAGTGCCCGTGACGCGCTGCAGCTGCCGGTGCAGGCCGCCGGGGGCCGGTGGACCGAGCCCGCCCTGGACCTCGCGGTCGAGGCCAGTGGCTGCTACCCGGCCTTCATCCAGGAGTACGGTGCCGCGATCTGGGAGCTGCGCCACACCGACGAGCAGGGGATCGCCGTGCTCGACGAACGCGTGGCTGCGCGGGGCATCGAGCTGGCCGGACCCCAGATCGAGTCCTATTTCGATGCGGCCTGGGAGGCGGCGCCGCCGCTCGGGCGGCAGTGCCTCGTGGCGCTGGCCGAGGCGGGTGGTCAGCTGCGGATGGGGGAGCTGGCCAGCGCGGTGGGCAAGTCGTCGAGCAGTGAGATCTCGTGGGTCGTCGATGACCTCACCCGACGGGGCACCTGCCTCAAGCCTGCTCGTGGAGTAGTCGTGTTCGGTCGCGCCGGCATGCAGGACTGGGTCCTGGAGCGCGCCGCAGATGAAGGGATTGCATGATGGCCATTCCGAGTTTTGTCGACCAGGTCGACCTACGGGTGATCGGTGGCAACGGAGGGCACGGTTGTGCCTCGGTGCACCGGGAGAAGTTCAAGCCGCTCGGAGGTCCCGACGGTGGCAATGGCGGTGACGGTGGATCGGTGATCCTGCGGGTCGACTCCGGCCTGACCACCCTGGTCGACTACCACCGCCAGTCGGTCCGGCGCGCGCCCAACGGACAACCCGGTCGGGGCGACAACCAGAACGGCGCCCGGGCCGAGGATGTCGTGCTGGCGGTGCCCGAGGGCACCCAGGTCACCGACCTGTCCAGCGGTGAGGTGGTGGCCGACCTGGTCGGGGAGGGCACCGAGGTCGTCATCGCCCGAGGTGGCAAGGGTGGACTCGGCAATGCGGCCCTGGCCTCGTCGGCTCGCAAGGCACCCGGTTTCGCCCTGTTGGGCGAGGAGGGCGAGGAGCATGCGGTCCGACTTGAGCTCAAGGTCGTGGCCGACATCGGACTGGTGGGCTTCCCCAGTGCCGGCAAGTCCTCGCTGATCGCGGCGATCTCGCGGGCCCGTCCCAAGATCGCCGACTACCCGTTCACCACGCTGATCCCCAATCTGGGGGTGGTGGTGGCCGGTGACACCACCTTCACCGTCGCCGATGTGCCCGGTCTGATCGAGGGGGCCAGCCAGGGACGAGGTCTGGGTCTGGAGTTCCTGCGCCAT
>DVLP01000388.1 GCA_018715445.1 Candidatus Avipropionibacterium avicola
GTTCGGCCCACGCTGACGAATTGGTTCACGGCCAGTTGGGAAAGCCCTTACTTGCGCGCAGTCACTGGGCTGGGAGAGGATGGCGCCATGACTGGCGACAAGGTGGCAATGGTCACCGGAGGAAACCGTGGGATCGGGCTGGGGATCACCGAGGGCCTGCTGCAGGCCGGCTATCGGGTCTCGATCATGGCCACCCGTCCTGAGCCGACCGAGCTGCTCGACCAGCTGCGAACCGCTGGCGAGGTCCGTTACACCCAGGGCAGCGTCGCCGAGCAGGAGTCGCACCAGCGCTACCTCGACCAGACCGTCGACGAGTGGGGACGGGTCGACCTGCTGGTCAACAACGCCGGGGTGGCTCCCGAGGTCCGCGACGACCTCCTGGTGGCCACGCCCGAGAGCTTCGACCGCGTGATGGGGATCAACCTGCGCGGCCCGTACTTCCTCACCCAACTGGTGGCGAACCAGATGATCGCCCAGCGCGGGGAGTACGACCCGACGACGCCGCAACCGGTGCAGGGCACGATCGTCAACGTCTCCTCGATCTCGGCCACCACGGTCTCGCTGAACCGGGGTGAGTACTGCATCTCCAAGGCCGGCGTGGCCATGGCCACCCAGCTGTGGGCGGCCCGGCTGGCTCCCGAAGGCATCGTGGTCTACGAGGTCCGTCCCGGTGTGGTCGCGACCGACATGACCGCCGGGGTCAAGGAGAAGTACGACGCGCAGTTCGCCGAGGGACTCGCCCCGATGCCGCGTTGGGGCGTCCCGGCCGACGTGGCGGGAGCGGTCGTCCAGCTGGCGGCCGGCGCCATGGCGTACAGCACCGGTGACGTGATCAACGTCGGCGGTGGCATGCAGATCCCGAGGCTCTGAGAGGACAGCCATGGTCGCCGATTCCACCATCACCGTCGACGGACACGAGATCCCCGTCGTCACCGCCAACACCGTCGTGGTCGGTACCGGCGCTGCGGGCTACTGCGCCGCCGCCCGACTGGTCCAGTTCGGGACCGAGGACGTTGTCGTGGTCACCGACAAGATCCGCGCCGGTGCCTCCCGCAATGCGGGCTCGGACAAGCAGACGTACTACAAGTTGACCCTTTCCGGTCACGAGCCGGACTCGGTACGGGACATGGCCGAGACGCTCTTCGCCGGCGGCTCCATGGATGGCGACATCGCCCTGGCCGAAGCGGCCTGGTCGCCGCGGACCTTCTTCAACCTCGTCGAGGCCGGGGTGCCGTTCCCCCATGCCCGCAGTGGTGAGTTCATCGGGTACAAGACCGATCATGATCCGCGCCAGCGCGCCACCTCGGTCGGTCCGTACACCTCGCGCACCATGGTCGAACAGCTCGAGAAGCAGGTCCGGCGCAACGGCACCCGGATCATCGATGCCTGTCGGGTTGTCGATCTGGTGGTCGAGTCGCAGGGGCCCCTCGACGAGCTCGGGAGACGTGAGGATGACGGGCTCGGAGATCGTGAGGGGGAGCGGGCCAGTCGGGTGGTCGGGTTGTTGTGCCTGCGGACCGATGTCCGCGCCGACGACGAGCGCTCCCGGTTCCTGTTGTTGCGCTGCACCAACATCATCTATGCCACCGGCGGACCGGCCGGGATGTATGCCGACGCGGTCTATCCGCACGGGCAGTGGGGCGCCAACGGTGCCGCGCTGCGGGCCGGGGTGCACGGCAAGAACCTCACCGAGTGGCAGTTCGGGTTGGCCTCGATCAAGCCCCGGTGGAATGTCTCGGGCACCTACATGCAGGTCGTGCCACGGTTCATCTCGACCGACCAGGACGGCAACGACGAGCGGGAGTTCCTGACCGAGGCCATCGCGGACTACGGCCGCCAGATGTCGCTGATCTTCCTCAAGGGCTACCAGTGGCCCTTCGACATCCGCAAGGCACTCGACGGGTCGTCGCTGATCGACCTGCTCGTCTACCGCGAGACCGTGCTGCGGGGGCGTCGGGTCTTCCTGGACTTCCGCTCCAATCCGGTCCAGGCCGACTTCGACCCCGACCAGTTGAGCCCGGAGGCGTACGAGTACCTCGACCGGGCCGGGGTGCTCGGACTGGGCAACTCGACCCCGATCGAGCGGCTGCAACACATGAACCGCCCGGCCTACAACTTCTACCTGGAACGCAATCCGCAGATCGACCTCGAGGTCGAGCCGTTGGAGGTGGCCGTCTGCGCCCAGCACAACAACGGTGGCCTGACCGTCGACCAGTGGTGGCACTCCAATGTCGAGGGCTTCTTCCCGGTCGGGGAAGCGGCCGGCGCCCACGGGATCTATCGTCCCGGTGGTGCCGCCCTCAACTCGGGGCAGGTGGGAGCGACCCGGGCCGCCAGCTATGTGGCCGCCCGCCGTACCGAACCACCCGTCGGGGCCGACACGTTCGCTCGACTGGCCGAAGGGGTCACCACCGCTGCGCTCGATCTGCTCCGTGAGGCGAACCAGCGGGCGGTCGAGGGTGACGACAACACCGATGGGTTGTTGCGCGAGGCCACCGAGTTGATGAGTCGCAATGCGGCCGTGGTCCGTTCCCGGGCCAGCATCGACGAGGCCCTGGCCCAGGTGAAGCAGTGGTTGGACGACTACGGGCGGCTCCTGGTGGCCGATGCCCGCAGCCGCCGGTCGGTGAACCGGCTTTTCCTGATCCGCGACATCATCACCTCCCAGTACGTCTACCTCTGCGCGATGGCCGACTACCTCGACCACGGCGGACGGTCGCGTGGCTCGGTGCTCTACACCGATCCCGACGGGACGTTGCCGCAGGCCGGTGCCGGTGAGGATCCGACGGTCGAGTTGGACCTGCCGGAGATCTTCCGCTTCCAGCTGGACGGCGGCGCCCTGGCCGATGTCATCCAGGAAACCGTGTGGGACGGTGAGAACGCTCCCGAGTTCGTCTGGCGTGGGGTGCGGCCGATCCCGTCGGACGACGAGTTCTTCGAGAACGTGTGGCGTGGCTACCGTGAGGATCGCAACATCCACTGAGTCCATGGGCGCGAGTTCGACGGTTCGGGGTCGTCGGCGCGGTACCGTGAGCCCAGGAGCCCAGCTGATGCGGAGGTCGGAATGACACGCCCCCTGCTCGAAGTGATCGTCCTCCACGACAACGACGCCCAACGCGCGGAGGGCGGTGGTGCGGATCGACTCGAACTGGTCGGTTCGATGGACCATGGCGGGCTCTCACCCGAGCCCGCAACGGTCGAGAAGACCTGCGCGGCCACCGATCTGCCGGTACGGGTCATGGTGCGGCTGCGTGACGGGTACGGCACCGACGGCGGCGAGGTGACCCGGCTGGTCGGGCTGGCCCGCTCGTACGAGGATGCCGGTGCCGCCGGCCTGGTCTTCGGCTATCTCAACGCCCACTCCGAGATCGACCTGTCGGTGATGACCGAGCTGGTCCGCGCCACCGATCTGCCGTGGACCTTCCACCGAGCCGTCGACGCCTGCCTGGACCAGGACAAGGCCTGGCAGCTGTTGCCCCAGCTGGGCTGTGACCAGGTGCTGACCGCCGGCTCGGCCCGAGGGGTGGAGGAAGGCCTGGACGACCTGTTGGCCCGGGCTCGCAGCGACGAACGGATCGCGGCGATGATTGTGGCCGGTGGGGGACTGCAGACCGATCACGTGCCCTGGCTGTTGCGCGCCGGGGTCCGATCGTTCCATGTCGGCAGCCGGGTGCGTCCGACGTCGTCGTACAAGGCCTATGTCGACGACGAACTGGTCGGGATGTGGCGCTCGCTGCTGGACCGGACCGATCGCAAGCTGACCGCCGCGACCGAGGCAGGGGGCAGCTGAGCGTGGCGTTGTGGATCGACCGTCCGACCTGGCCCGGACACGGGCTGTGGTGGTCCCACCTCATCAGCGACGACTCCTACGACGAGCTCCACGACTTCGCTGCCTCGGTGGGGATCCCGCGGCGTGCCTTCGAGCGCGACCACTACGACGTGATCGCCGACCGCTTCGACGAGGTGGTGGCGGCCGGAGCCCAGCTCACCTCGACCCGACAGATCGTGCAGATCCTGTTGCGGACGGGTCTGCGGCGCCGGAAGGCTCCGGGGGCCGGTCCGGGATCCGCCAGTTGAGCAGACCGGCGAGCAGTACCACGACCGCAGGCACGATCGGTGACCAGATCGCGACCGAGGTGCCGGCCACATCGGCCAGCCATCCGGTGACGGCCGAGGCGCTGGCCTGACCGACCACCACGGCCGAGCCGAGGATGGTCATCACCGTCGCGGGCCAGCCGTGCGGGCTGCGCAGGGCCGCCAGGCTGAAGGCGGTCACCAGGATCGGTCCCAGCCCGACCCCGGTGACCAGCAGGGCGACCGTGATCAGGCCCAGC
>DVLP01000005.1 GCA_018715445.1 Candidatus Avipropionibacterium avicola
GATCCCGGTCACCCTGGCGTTGTCGCTGCACGCCCCCGACGACGAGTTGCGCGACGAGCTGGTCCCGATCAACACCCGGTTCAAGGTGGACGAGGCGATCGACGCCGCCTGGGAGTACGCCAGGGTCAGCAAGCGACGGGTGTCGATCGAGTACGCGCTGATCAAGGACATCAACGACCAGGCGTTCCGCGCCGACCTGCTGGCAACCAAGCTCAAGAAGCGTGGCGACTGGGGCTGGGTGCACGTCAACCTGATCCCGTTGAACCCGACGCCGGGCTCGATCTGGACCGCCTCACGACGTGAGGACGAGGCTGAGTTCGTCCGCAGGCTGGAGGCCCACGGCGTCCCGGTCACGGTCCGTGACACCCGGGGCCGTGAGATCGACGGTGCCTGCGGCCAGCTGGCGGCCAGCTCGTGAGCCGAGCCCGCCCGGTGATGCTGCGGTGGCATCGCCACCTCGGTCGGTGTCTGTGGACCGGTCTGCTCGGCGCCCTCGGGCTCGTGACCGTGCTGATCGGCTGGATCGGGTTGCTGGGCGAGGCCTGGAACGCCCTGGCCGGCATCGTGGTCGGGGTGGCGATAACCGTCCTGGCTGAATGGCTGTCGCGTCGGCCGTGGGCGGTCACCACCCATGGCCTGCAGTGGCCGGTCCCGTTCGGTACGGCACGGTTGGGCTGGGCGCAGGTGCGCGCCGGCACCCAGCAGGCACCGCCGCGCGAGCGTCGCCAGAGTGACCGGATCGTGGTGCACCGTCCGGAGGGCAGCGTCCTGGTCTGGCCGCGTCCGCAGACCAACGGGCGGTGTGTCGACGAGCTGCAGTGGTGGTCCGACCTGCACCGGGGCGTGCCCCACGGCGACTGGCGCGCCGTGCCCGACCTGCGCCTGTGGCAGTCACAGCCGAGCCGCAGCGTCGCCAACCCCGGTGGACGATGGCTCCAGGGCGTGCTCAGCGTGATCGCCGTGGCGCTGGCCGTCGGGGCCACGCTGATGGTGGGCCGCAGCACCGCAACGCCGACGATGCTGGGCTGGGCGTTGGCTGCCGTCGCTCTGGTCTGTGCCGCACTGTGGGCGGTGCGTCGGGCCGTCTGGTCGATCGGGGTGCACCCCACCGGACTCACGGTGCAGCACTTCCCTTACCGCAAGGAGATCGCGGCCGATCGGATCGTCGGCTGCGTGGTGGAGAAGCGCCCCAAACTGGTCAGCCTCGGATTCCTGACCGTGCTTGCGCTGGTCCTGAGCCTGGACCTGGACGCCGACGCACCGGATCACCGCTACGTACCGACCCTGGTGCTGGTCGACGGCACGGCCGTGCCGCTGATGGCCCTGGCGACCCGGTCACGGGCCCGCGCCGAGGCGTTGGCCCTGCGGGTGATGGATCCGCAGGCCACCGGTTCGCTGCCCTCCTGACGTGGGTCGCCGTCAGATTTTCTGCTGACGGGCCGGCCTGCGGCGTACTACGCTGCTGACTCAACCACTCGGGGACGAGCGAGGTGCACGATGTCGGTGTCAGCAGGTCCTTCCACCACGGCAGTGCCGCGGCCGGCGAACTCACCCGGACGGGTGGTCTTCGCCAGCATGGTCGGCACCACCATCGAGTTCTACGACTTCTACGTCTACGCCACGGCCGCGGTGCTGGTGTTTCCCCACCTGTTCTTCCCGACCGGCAACGACACCACCGCGCTGCTGTCCTCCTTCGCCGTCTTCGGTGCGGCGATGGTGGCCCGCCCGATCGGATCGGTGGTCTTCGGACATCTGGGGGACAAGCACGGCCGCAAGGTGACCCTGGTCGGCGCGCTGCTGACGATGGGGATCGCCACCTTCCTGATCGGGTTGTTGCCCACCCACGACCAGGTCGGCTGGGTCGCTGCTGCGCTGTTGGTGGTGATGCGCCTGGCCCAGGGGTTCGCGCTGGGCGGGGAGTGGTCCGGGGCAGCGCTGGTGGCGACCGAGAACGCCCCGGCCGGTCGACGGGCCTGGTACGGGACCTTCCCCCAGCTCGGGGCCCCGGTCGGCTTCATCATCGCCAACGTGATCTTCCTGGTGATCGCCGCGGCACTGCCCGGTGACGATCCCTCGATGCCGTCGCAAGCCTTCCTCAGTTGGGGGTGGCGGATCCCGTTCCTGTTCTCCGCAGTGATGGTCGCGGTCGGGCTGTGGATCCGGCTCGGACTGATCGAGTCGACCTCGTTCACCAAGGCCAAGGACACCGGGACCATCCAACGCCTGCCCCTGGCGACGGTCTTTCGTGACTACTGGCGTCAGCTGATCCTCGGCACCGCGTTCATGTTGGCGACCTATGTGCTGTTCTACCTGATGACGGCATTCTCGTTGACCTACGGGCGGGCCCCGACCACGGCTGAGGTGCCCGGTCTGGGCTACTCGTACAACACCTTCGTGCTGATGCTGATCGCCAGCGTCGTCTTCTTCGGGATCTTCACCCTGGTGTCGGGGCCGCTGGCCGACCGGTTCGGACGGCGCGGCACCCTGATCGTGGTCACCCTCGCGATCATCGCCTTCGGCATGCTGTGGGTGCCGCTGACCGGCGCCGGCGATGTCGGGGTGATGGCGTGGCTGATCATCGGGATGAGCCTGATGGGCTTCACCTTCGGGCCGATGGGGGCGCTGCTGCCGGAGCTGTTCGCGACCAATGTGCGCTACACCGGGTCCGGGATCAGCTACAACGTGGCCTCGATCCTCGGCGCTGCGGTGGCACCGTTCATCGCGGTCGCGTTGTGGAGCCTGGGCGAGGGCAGTGTGTTCTGGGTCGGGGTCTACCTGGCCGGGGCGGGCGTGCTCACCCTGATCGCACTGCTGGTCTCGACCGAGACCAAGGACGTCGACCTCGAGCGGTGAGCCGGGTCAGCCGGTGAGGACGGCCAGGGCCTGGTCGACGGTGTCGACGCAGTGGATCCGCTCACCCATGGCCCGGTCCTGCCCCAGGGCCTGCAGCAGTGGCCAGACCGGCAGCCGTCGGGTCCAGTGCTCGGTGTCCACCAGCACCAGGGGAGCGATGTTGTCCTCGTGGGCGGCGTAGTAGTTCTCGGTGACCGCCTGGAACACCTCCTGCACGGTGCCGGCCGCTCCGGGCAGGTAGATGATGCCGCCGCGACAACGCGCCAGCAAGGTGTCCTCCCGCAGCGCATTGGTGAAGTACTTCGCGATCCGGGTGGCGAAGGCATTGGGCGGCTCGTGGCCGTAGAACCAGGTCGGGATCCCGACACTGTGCCCGGCGGTCGCCGCCGGCCAGCGCCGCCGTACCTCCATGGCGGCCGCGGCCCAACCGTCCAGGTCGTGGTGGAAATCGGCATGCTCGGCCAGCACTGCCAGCGCCTCGTGGCAGGCCCGTTCCGGATCGTCCTGTCCGGACAGGTACGCGCCCAGGTTCGCCGCCTCCATCGCGCCGGGTCCGCCACCGGTGAGGACGATCCGGCCGGCCTCGGTGAGGCGGGCGCCGAGCTCGCAGGCCTGCCGGTAGCCTGGCTCCCCGCGGCGCAGCGCATGGCCACCCATCACGCCGACCAGGCGGGTCTCGGGCACCACGTCCGGGCCGATCGCATCGTCCAGGGCCTCGGTGATCGCGTGGTCGTGCAGCGTGATCGCCAGGTCACCACGCAGGTCGTGCTCGCGGTGCCAGTGCTGCGACCAGGCGTAGACCGCCGCGTCCGTCCCGCTGGAGTAGGGCCCGTCGCCGTACAGCTCGTCGGCGTCGTAGAGGCTGGCCCGGTACGGGTTGAACGGGGCCTGGGGCAGTGACGGGAAGATCAGGGCTCCGCGCAGCCGCAGCAGGTTCTCCACACCGTCGGCGAAGGTGCAGCCCAGGAAGACCGCGCCGGTGACATCGCGCTCGCTCAGGGGACCGGAGCGTTCGGAGAGGTCGACCGACTGCAGGAACCAGCCGTTCAGGGAACGGGTCAGACCGATCCGGTCGTCGAAGTCGGTCAGGTCCTCGATCTCGGTGTGGCGCCGCGACATGGCGGTGAGTGTGCCAGATGCCGGCTCAGGCCTTCACACCGCCGGCCATCAGACCACTCTGCACCTGACGCTGGAACAGGCAGTACACGATCAGGACGGGCACCATCGCGATCACCATGCCGGCGAACAGTCCACCCCAGTCGGAGCGGTAGCCCTGGTCCACCGAGAGCTTGGCCACGCCCAGGCCCAGGACGTACTTGCTCTTGTCGCTGATCAGCACCAGCGGCAGGATGTACTGGTTCCACATCGACATGAAGTTGAAGATGCCGACGCTGATCAGCCCGGGCTTGGCCAACGGCAGCATGACCCGGAAGAAGCAACCCCAGTAGGAGCATCCGTCCACGCGGGCCGCTTCCATGAACTCGTCAGGGATCGAACGGAAGAAGGCGGTCAGGAAGAAGATCGAGAACGGCATGCCGAACCCGATGTAGACCATGATCAACCCCAGGCGCGAGTCCAACAGGTTCATGCTGATCATGATGAAGAACAGCGGCACCAGGGCCAGCACGATCGGGAAGGTCATCGATGCCACCAGCAGACCGAAGATCAACCCTCGCCCCGGGAACCGGAACTTCGCCATCGTGAACGCGGCCAGCGATGCCAGGAACAACGTGGCGAGCAACGCGACCACGGTGACCACGATGGTGTTGAGGAAGAAGTCGCCGAACTGGGCGGTGTTCCAGGCCCGGGCGTAGTTGTCGAAGCGGAGGGTCTCGGGCAACGCCCACGGGCTGCCCAGGATCTCGATGTCCGACTTGAACGAGTTCGCCACCGCCCAGATCATCGGGATCAGCACGATCAGGCCCCAGAAGATCAGGAAGGCGTGGGCGATGATCGTGCCGATCAGTCCGACCGCGCGACCCATCGGGCTCGTGGTGCCGACCGGTCCGCCGAGGTCGCGGCGTGGCCGGCGCGCAGCCCGGGTCGACTCGACCGCTGCCTCGACGTCAATGGTGGTCATCAGTTCTTCTCCCTGGCCAGGAAACGGGCGCCGAGTGCGATCACGATCGACAGCAGCGCAAGGAACACTCCGATGGCGGAGGCATAGCCGTAGTTCGACTTCATGAAGGCCTCCTCGTACAGCAGGTAGCCCATCACCGTGGTGGCGCCGTCAGGACCACCCGGTCCGACCGTCATGATCTGGACCAGGGCGAAGCTGTCGAGCGAGCCGATGACGCTGTAGATCAGGCACAGCAGGATGGTCTCGCGAATGCTGGGGACGGTGATGTGCCAGAACTGGCTCCACTTGGACGCCCCGTCGATCAGCGCGGCCTCGTAGTGCTCGCGGGGGACACCGGCCATCGCTGCGGACAGGATGATCATGTAGAAGCCGACCCCGCCCCACACCCCGACCACCAGGACACACCACAGGGCGATGCTGGGATCGTTCAGCCACACCCGCTCCGGCAGGCCGAGGAAACGCACCACACTGGTGAGGATCCCGTTGACCGGGTTGAACACCGACTGCCACAGCACCGCCGTGATGGCGATCGACAGCACCTGGGGGAAGAAGTAGATCACCCGGTAGATCTGGGTGCCGCGAGCACCCTCGATCCGTCCGAGACGGCGGCTGGAGGCCCCGAAGTTCAACATGGCAGCGAAGAACAGGGCCAGACCGATCGTGATCAACGGACTCAACACGCCCAGGAAGACGTTGTTGAGCGAGGCCTGCCAGAACCTCTCGTCGTGGAGCAGGCGGGTGTAGTTGTCCAGGCCGATGAAGTTCATCTCGGCCGAGAAACCCTGCCAGTCGGTGAACGAGTAGTACATCGCCTGCAGGTACGGCGACATCACGAACACCAGGAAGAATCCCATGGGCAGCAGCAGGGACAGGACGACGAACGAGTACTTCTCCAGCTTCATGCGACTCCTCGGTCGACGGGGCCGGTCGGTGGGACCCGGGCCTCAGCTCAGCTCGCGGGTGAACTTCTTGACGTTGGGGTCCTTGGCGACCTTGTCGGCCTCGGCCTGCACCTGGTCGATGTACTGCGCCGGGGTGATCTCACCGGAGGCGAGCAGTCCGGTCTTGTCCGTCACGGCCTTGCCGAAGTCTGGGTAGAAGGAGCCGTACTTGGTCGGGGGCAGGATGTTGGACCCGGCGTTCTGGATGGCCTCGATCTGGCTCTCCAACCCGGACGGCACGTCGGAGAGGCCGTCGTAGTAGCCCGCGAGCGAAGTGAAGGACTTGGTGTTCTCGGTCCAGATCGCCGAGCACTCCTTGCTCCACATGAACCGCAGGAACTCCATGCCGAAGGCTTTGTTCTTGGCAGCGGACGGGACGAAGACCTGGTTGCCCGGATAGGCCGCCAAGGTCTCGAACGGCATGGTGTCCGACGAGGTCAGGCTCGGGGTCGGCGCCATCCGGATCCGGCTGGCCGGGTCGATGGCGGCCTCGGACTCGTTCTCCAGCCAACCACCACAGGGGATGAACGCGGCCTCGCCCTGGGCCCACAGGGTCTGCGACTCGGTGTGGCTCAGTCCCTCGGTGCCCTTCAGGAACATGCCCTTGCCGCGCAGCTCGGCGATGGCCTCGGCCGCCAACCGGAAGTTGTCGTCACGCCAGGCATTGGGCTCCAGGTTGTCGACCGACAGGATCCAGTCGATGCCGGAGGCCTTGGCCGCCATGTTCTGCATGGGGGTGAAGATGTAGCCGGGGTACTTGCCGGTGTAGGCCCAGGGGGCCAGACCGGTCGACTTGATCTCCTCGCAGAGGGTCAGCATCTCGTCCCAGGTGGTGGGGTAGGTCCAACCGTTCTCCTCGAAGACCGTCGCCTGGTACCACAGACCGTAGGTGGTGAAGGTGTACGGGCCGATGAGTCGGTTGCCGTCGCCGAGGAAGTCGGCGGCCTCCAGGGTGCCGGGCAGCAGCGCGTCGGCGACCGTGCCCTCACCGTCGACGGTCGGGGCGTCGTAGAACTCGTTCAGGTTGGAGACCTGGCCCTGGTCCACCAGGGTGGTCATCTGGACACCGACCGGCATCACCAGGTCGGGCGGATTGCCCTGGATGAATCGGGGCTGGATGGTGACGCTCATGTCCTTGTGTCCGGTCCAGGTGACCTCGACATCGGGGTGGACCTTGTTGAAGGCGGCGATCTGGTCCTCGAGCCACTGCGTGCCCCACCCCTGGTCGGGGATCGCGATCTCGCCTGGTTGGTCGGCGGCCATCGAGAACGGGTTCTCGGTGTTGCCGGTGTCGATGGCGACGCTCTCGCCGCCACCGCCGGGCTGGTTGGTGCCGGCGCCGGCACAGGAGGCGAGCCCCAGTCCGGTCATCCCGACTCCGGCGGCCAGTCCTGCGCCGCGCAGCAGAGTGCGCCTGTCG
Organism: Candidatus Avipropionibacterium avicola; assembly: GCA_018715445.1. GTDB lineage: Bacteria > Actinomycetota > Actinomycetes > Propionibacteriales > Propionibacteriaceae > Avipropionibacterium > Avipropionibacterium avicola. The sequence goes on from DVLP01000005.1 coordinate 7,295, forward strand.
ATCGATGCAGCCATGGCAGAAACTCCCTGATGTCGTGGATCAGTCGTTGATCCTTCGTCGGTTGTGGCCGCGATCATGGGCAACAACCGGTTTGCGGGTGATGACGATTGTTGGTGACCGGTGTGGTGGTGTCAAGGGTTTCTGGGGTCACAGTTTCACTACAAGCAACGAGTGTGCCGTTGAATGGTTCAAGGTTCAAGGGGTCGTACGACTGGCGGGCGGTCCCGGCGTGGCCTAGGGTCATGGCGTGAGAACCGACCGTGCACGCGTCCAGCAGGTGCTGGTCGAGCTGGTCAACACCGCCGAAGCCGACCAGCTCCGTGGCCTGGACGACCTGACCCGACTGACGCAGCGCTGGATCGTCACCGAGGCCGCGCCGCCCACGGAGGCTGATGTCGTGCAGCTGCGGCGGTTCCGGGCGCGACTGCGTTCCCTCTTCGCCGCAGAGGACCAGAGTGGGCGGATCGACGTGATCAACGACGTCCTGGCTCGGGCCGACATCCGGCCGCGGTTGGCCGAGCATGACGGGCTCGGTCTGCACATCCACTGGTTCCCTCGCCATGCCTCGGTGGCCGACCACCTGATCGCCGACTGTGCGATGGAGTTGGCGTTGATGGTCCAGGAGGGTGAGGACGATCGGTTGAAGACCTGCGCGGCGCCGAACTGCATGTCGGTGTTCATCGACCGGTCCAAGAACCGGTCGCGGCTCTACTGCGACAGCCAGGCCTGCGGCAATCGGCTCCATGCTGCGGCCTATCGGGCCCGTCAGGCGACCTGAGGTCGTGGCGACCAGTCCGCCGGGATGGCTGTCCGTACGGCGGCGACGAAGGCGTCGACCTCCCTCTCGTGGTTGAAGGCGTGGTAGGAGGCTCGGATGCGACCGTCACCTCCCCAGGCGAGGATCCCTTGCTGGGCAAGGATCTGAGCCAGTCCTTCTCCGTCGGGGCAGGCGATCACCACGCTGCCGCCGCGACGTTCGGCGTCCTGCGGTGAGAGCACCGTCAGTCCCTCGGCCAGGGCACGGTCGGTGGCCTCCTGGGTGAGCCGTCGGGAGTGGGTCGCGACGGCGTCGATCCCGGCCCGGTTGATGCGGGCCACGCCGGCCCCCAGGGCCGCGATCGCAGCGAACGAGGCGGCGCCGAGTTGGAACCGTTGGGCGTCACGGTGCCACCCGAGGCGATCGAAGCGGTCCTGGTCGAACATGTTCACCGTGGATCGCCACCCGGGTTGGCCCGAGTCGAGGTCGGCGTCCGGATTGGTGATGACGATCCCCACGCCGTACGGACCGAGCAACCACTTGTACGAGGCGCACACGCCGATCGCCCCAAGGTCGGGATCGATGGGCTGGACGCCGAAGGAGTGCGACCAGTCGATCAGCAGGGCGATCCCGGCCCGCCGGGTGGCCCGGGCGAGGGCTTCGAGGTCGTGGCGATAGCTGTTGACATAGCTCACCGAGCTCACCGCCACGGCGCGGGTGTGCTCGTCGCAGGCCGCCATGATCCGCTCGACCGGCACCTCCCAGTGCTCGTCGTGCTGCACGAACCTGGTCTGCAGTCCGTGGCGACGCTGGGCCAGGAAGGGGTAGTACAACGCCGGGTGCTCGAGGTCGTTGAGGATGACATTGTCCCCGGGAGCCCAGGTGAAACCGGAGGCCACCGAGTTCCACAGGGTGGAGGCGTCGCCTGCGAGTCCGACCCGGTCAACCGTGGTGCCGGCCAGCTCGGCGAGCTCACCACGAGTCCGCCGCTCGAGCTCCAGCAGGGCTTCCCGGCCGGCGGGTCCCCGGCTCTGCAGGGCGTAGGCGTCAGCCATCGCTCGGTGGGCCGTACGCAGGGTCGGGGCATTCGCACCGGTGTAGAGATAACTGCTGTGCTCGTCCAGGTCAACGAAATCGGACGGGTCGATCAGGCTGGACATCAGGTGG
>DVLP01000389.1 GCA_018715445.1 Candidatus Avipropionibacterium avicola
AGTCATGACGATCCGTGCTTCGGCGCGATCGAGGCGTTGGTGCAACTGCTGCAAGCTGGCCGTTCGCCGCGAGCCCGGGGAGCGACCATCGCCGGGGCGCGTCGAATTGGTCGAGCGCGCCCGGGAGGCGATCCTGGTCGACGACCCCAGCAGCACCAGCCTGGTCGCCCTGGCCGATCGGCTGGGGACCTCGCCGTACCACCTCAGCCGCACCTTCTCCCACCACACCGGCATGGGTCTGACCCGCTACCGCAACCGGATCCGGGTCAGCCGGGCGCTGCAGCGCCTCGAGGAGGGCGAGTCCGATCTCGCCCAGCTCGCCGTCGTGCTCGGCTTCAGCGACCAGGCACACCTGACCCGCACCCTGGGACGCGAACTCGGCCAGACCCCGCACCGCCTCCGACGCCTCTTGCAGTAGCGCCTCCGCCAGTGGCGCTCCCGCGCCGGAGGGATCAGGACTCGCTGCGGAGCTGCTCGCCGAGGCGGTCGAGGTGGGGGACGACCTCGGCGAGGGTGCGGATGTGGTCATGGTCGCCGGGCGCATCGTCGCAGTCGTCGAAGGGGTCGTAGTGCAGGGCTCTGATCCCGGCGGCCTGGGCGCCGCGGACATCGGCGCGGACCGTGTCACCGACGTGGATCGCCTGCTGGGGTAGGGCTCCGACCAGGCTGAGGGCGTGCAGGAAGAGCTGGGGATCGGGCTTGTTGAAGCCGACCACCTCGCTGTCGACGATGGCGTCCACCGCCACGCCCGGACCCTCGCCCTCCTGGCACATGCCTGCGTCCCAGAGCATCTGGGCGATCGTGCCGTCGGCCTGGGAGACCACCACGACAGGGGTGTCGGCCGCGACCAGCTCGGTCAACGTCTGCTTGGCCGCCGGATCGGGCCAGTGGCACATGTTCCGCGTGTGGGAGTAGGTGCGGTACTCCTCGCGGAAGGCCTCGCGTTGGGCTTCGGGGATGCCGGCGTACTGGTCGAAGATGTCGTAGTAGTCGGTCGTCGGCCCGCTCGCCGGACGCGAGGCGTGGTGGCAGGCGTAGTGGGCCCGCTGGAAGTCCTCGACCGTGGAGACCCCGCCGTACTTCGCCGTGATCGGCATCAAGAGGTCATGGTTGTGCAGCAGCAGGACCCCGCCCACGTCGACCAGCAGCACGGGGGTGGCCGGATCGACGGTACGGCTTCGCGGTGATGCGGTCATCGGGTGGGCTCCTCAGGACGGTTCGTGTCGGTCACCCACTCAGGATGTGTCAGCGCAGTGACCTGCCGGTGAACCCTGGGTGGAAACTATTGACACTCTAGACATACGACCGGCAATGTTGTCCACATGGCCGACATGCCGACGGGATCGCTGCTGGAACGGGTGGGTTCGCTGCGCGGCGACGGTCCTCCCAGTGCGCGTCGGATCGCCGCCACGATCACCGACCGTCCGTTGTGGGCGGCGAGTTGCGGGATCGTCGAGCTGGCACGGACCTCGCAGACCTCGGTGGGCAGCGTGAACCGGTTCTGCCGCTCCCTCGGCCTCCAGGGATACAAGGACCTGAGGGTCGCCCTGGCCCAGGGTGTGGGCGGCGACGGTGTCGACAATGCTGCGGTGGATCCCAGTGGGGACATCCATCCCGCGACCAGTGCGCAGGAGACGGTCGCGATCATCGCGGCGGCCAGTCAGCAGGCGATCAGCCACACCGTCGACGTCCTCGACCTCGCGGCCCTGGACGATCTGGCCGAGCGGCTCGACCGGGCCCGCCTGGTGCAAGTGGTGGCCTACGGTGGCAGCGCCCATGTCGGCACCTACCTGGCCAGCCAACTCACCGGGATTGGCGTCGTCTGCCTGTCCGACAGTGATGTCAACACCGCCGCCAGCTATGCCGCCACGCTCGGTGCGGATGACGTCCTGATCGCGGTGAGCCACTCCGGACGCGCCCGCCATGCCGTCGACCTGGTCAGGGCCGCCACGGCACAGGGCACCCACACCGTCGCGATCACCAGCAGTGGGTCCTCCCCGTTGGCCGAGGCTGCCCAGGAATGTCTGGCCACCACGGCCCGTACGGTCTCGGCCCGCTACCGCGGCACGGCAGGACGTCACGCGCAACTGTTCGTGACCGATGCGCTGACCGTCCGGGTGGCCCAGCGTCGCCACGCCCGTGCCCAGTCGCTGCTCGACCGCGCCGGTGAGATCACCGCGGCCTACCAGATGCCCGCCGATCGCCGTACCCGCTCCAGCTGAACCGAACTGTCCCTGCGAGAAAGGCCCCCGTCATGTCCCCCCTGCGGATCCTCAGCACCGTGTCCCTCCTGGTCCTGGTGGGTGGGCTGTTGGCCACCCCGACGGCCCGCGCTGCCGACCAGGACCCGTCGACCCTGATCGTCATCACCGAGCAGTCCAGCGAACAGATCATCGTGATGGATCCCCAGGAGGACTGGGCGACATCGCAGGCCCAGAAGTGGTCCTGGGCGCCCGGCCCCGGGAGTGAGCTGAACGCACCCGACGATGCCTGGCACCACCCCGATGACGCGCGACTGCGGACCGATGAGCGGACCGGGGAGCAGTTCGTCATGGTGGCCGACTCCTTCGGGCTGCTGGCCCAGGTCCCGTACCCCGACGGCGGCAAGGTGGCCTGGTCGACCAACGGCACCTTCGAGGCCGGCCCCCACGGCATCGAGCTGTTGCCGGACGGCAATGTCGCCGCTGCTGCATCGAAGGGCGGCTGGGTCCGGATCTACACCGCGAGCCAGGGCCGTACCTCCGAGGACTACGCCGAGTCGGAGCTTCCCGGCGCCCACCAGGTCTGGTGGGACGAGGCCGAGGACGTCCTGTGGGCCATCGGTGACGACGAGCTGGTCTCGTTCACGATCGGCGGCACCGCGGCCGAGCCCACCATCGAACGGGCCTCGAGCCACACCCTGCCGACCCGCAAGGGCCACGACCTCCAGCCGGTGTCGGACAATCCCGACCGGCTGTGGCTGACGACCCAGTACGGGGTCTACCAGTTCCGCAAGGGCGAAGGCACCTTCGACTACCGCTTCCCTCGCTACCGCGAGCTCTACGCCACTGACGTCAAGAGTGTGGCGACCGACCGTACGAGCGGTGCGGTCCTGGAGACCGTGCTGCAACCCGGCAACGACTGCAGCTACTGCACCGACACCGTCGATCTCTACGTGGGAGACGAAACGGTGCGCAGGCTCACCCTTCCCGGCGGCCAGATCTACCGAGCACGGTGGTTCGCCGAGGACAGCAACTGACCACCCCTGCAACAGGAGGCAGCACAGATGAACAGCGACACAGGATCGATCGGGCGACGCGGATTCCTCGCCCTGGCAGGAAGTACGGGCGCCGGGTTGGCGCTGGCCGGGTGTCGGACCGATGACTCCGGCTCCGGCATCGACGACCGCATCGACGAGCTGCCGCCGGAGGTGAACGCCACCGGATTCCCGATCGTGAACGAGCCGGTCACCCTGCGGTTCATGACCGGTCGACCGGCCGCCACCGCCGAGGACTGGAACCAGGTGGCCTCGTGGAAGCACTACCAGGAGCAGAGTGGGATCACCGTCGACTGGGGACCGGTGCTCGCCGACGGGATCGGGGAGAAGGTCAACCTCGCCCTGGCCAGCGGCGACTATCCCGAGGCCCTGTGGAACAGCCACGTCTCGGCCCTCGACATCGGCCGATACGGCGAGCAGGGCACCTTCGTCGGATGGCAGTCCCTGATCGAGTCCTACATGCCGAACCTGAAGTCGGCGATGGAGCAGTACCCCGAGATCGCGAACGGCATGACCCACCCCGACGGTGAGGTCTACTCCATGCCGGCGATCCAGCACCCCGACTTCGACGCGTTGAAGTACAAGTACAAGCTGTGGATCAACGGTGAGTGGGCCGACAAGCTCGGGCTCGCGATCCCTGCCACCGTGGACGACTACGTCGACTACCTGCGCGCGGTGCAGTCCGAGCGGCCCGGCGGGGACGAGGTCGTCGCGTACGGCGATGTGTACGGCGCGGACGGGCTGTTCTTCTCGCTGAGCGGGTCGTACGGCATCAGCAACCGGGGTGTCACCCAACCCCACCTCGACGTCGACCCGGACACCCAGGAGCTCCGCTTCTACAAGACGACCGATCGCTACCGCGAGCTG
>DVLP01000006.1 GCA_018715445.1 Candidatus Avipropionibacterium avicola
GTCGACCGCCTCGTACACGTCCTCGGCTGCCGCGACGCCCAGGGCCTGTTCGGCCTGCTCGCGGGTCAGGACACCGTGCGGGTCCACCGCCTCCTGCAGGGTGCCGGCGAACATCGCCGCTGCGGCATCGCTGACCAGGATCGTACGGCGGACGTCCTCGAGCCGGGCGTCGGCCAGGTCGACCTCGCCCAGCCGGACACCCCAGGCACCGTCCACCAGCTCACGATCCTCGGCCTCGGCCTTGGCGACCCGGTCGCGGCGGCGGTCACGTTCCTTGCGTCCACGTCGGACCAGGTCGTCCTCGGTCTCGGTCGCGATCGGTGTGGTGCGCCGCGGCAGGTAGCGCCCGAGGCGGTCGGCCAGGGCCGCCGAGTCGTCGGGCACCCCGCTCACCACGACGGTGAACTTGCCGGCCGGGATGTGGGCACCGGTCCGCTCGTCGACCAGGTCGGCCGACGGGTCCAGTGGCTGTGGATCGGCTGGTTCGGTCCACGGGGGTTGCTGGCCGAGCACGGCGATGGCCTTGCGGGCCGACACCAGGCTGCGGACCCAGTGCTGCGCGGTCCGGAAGATCATCTGCAGCGGGGTCACCATGAACACCGCGTAGCCGAAGAAGCTGGTCAGCTGCCCGACGGTGAGGCGTCCGGCCATCACCTCGTGCACGCCGAGCCAGGTCAGCAACACCAGGAACAGTCCGGAGAAGGCGACGCTGGTCCCCTCCAGCAGCGACTGGAAGAGCCCGGCCGAGACGCTGGCACGGCGGGTGTGCTGCGACTGCCCGGCGTAGTTCTCGCCGAAGGTCCGCTCGCCGCCGATCCCGCGCAGGATGCGGAGCCCAGCGACGATGTCGGTCGCCATCGAGGTCAGGTCGCTGTTGCGGGACCGCTCGATCGCCTGCCGGGAGTGCAGGGGCCGCAGCAACGGCAGCGCCGAGGCCAACAGCAGCGGGGACACCACCAGGACCACGACGCCCAGCAACGGCGAGGTGGTGAGGATCAGCACCGCCACCACCACGAACCCGACGATCGCCCCGAACAGCGACGAGACGACCTCGGTCAACTGCCCGAACTGGTCCGAGTCGCTGCCGGAGATGCTCAGCACCTCACCGGTCGGGGTACGGCGCGGCAGCACGTGGCCGAGCTGGGCCGACTTGCGGGTGACCAGCTTCTGGGTGGCGAACAGCGTGATCAGCCAGGTCCGTACGACATAAGTGTGGGAGAGCACGCCACCGACCGCGCCGATCGCCATCAGGCCGAGCAGCAGGCCGACCCAGTGCAGCAGCGCGTCACGGTCCCCGGCGATCACTCCCTCGTCGATCGCGCGGCCCACCAGCCAGGGTCCGGCGAACTGCGGCAGCAGCCACAGCGCACTCAGCACCGACGACAGCGCGAGCGGGCCCGCCTGCAGCTTGAACAACCACAGCAGGAACCGCGTCGGGGTACGGGTGTCCGGCACCTGGTCCGAGCGCGGTGTGTACGCGGTGATCCGGGGAGGGAAGTCCAACATGGCTTGAGACACGCTATGCCCCACCACCCACAATCGGCCACTGGATTGCCGACCGAGGACCGTACGGTGTCGCGCCCGGCTCATCAGCAACGGTCACGGCCACCGACGCGGAGCCCCGGGGGCTGACCCACGGCCCCAGCGGCACTAGGATCACAGCATGTCGGACAACGAGCGCGAGGACGGGCCCGCCGAGCCACAGGGCGGCGCCATGGCTGCACGGACCGATGACGGCCGGGTGATCCTGGTGACCCCGGACGGGATGGCCGTGGAAGGCCCGCCGAACGAGGTGTCCGACGACGGCGACGCGGGAGCCGAGGACGCAGCCAGCTCCATCGCCGACATGGTCTCGCAGCCCGACAAGGTGATGCGGATCGGCACCATGACCCGCACCCTGCTCTCGGAGCTCAAGTCCGCTCCCCTCGACGAGGGCAGCCGACAGCGCTTGCGCGACATCCACCGGTCCTCGATCGCCGAGCTCAAGGAGGGCATCAGCCCGGAGCTGGCCGCCGAGCTCGAGCGGTTGGCCCAACCCTTCGAGGAGGAGACGCCCAGCGAGGCCGAGCTGCGCATCGCCCAGGCCCAGCTTGTCGGCTGGCTGGAGGGAATGTTTCAGGGGATCCAGACCACGCTGGTCGCCCAGCAGATGGCCAGCCGTGCCCAGTTGGAGCAGATGCGTCGCGCCCTCCCCCAGGGTGGACACCCCGGCGGCCCGCGCGATCCCGGTTCCGGAAGCAGCGGCATGTACCTGTGACCTTGGTCACAAGGAGGTATGACACAGCGGCCAGGTGGAACCGCCACCGGGTACGACACAGGCCTGAGTACCGGCACTGACCGGCCGAGCGGCGCCAGAGCGCGCCGCCACGCCAGCCCACACCCGACGACCCTCTCCGAGTCGTCCTGGGCGTCACCCCTGCAGACTCACGCTCTCTGAGTACGGATACTCACCCACGGCCTGGTCCCCTACTCATCCAAAGTCGGGTTCATGGCCCTACTCATGAGTATTGATGGCCCACCGGGGCTCTGAAAACCTTGAATCACCAGAGATTGAGGGAACCCCGACACCCTTGAGCTACGTCACAGGCGAGGTCGCCACAGCGACACACCGAAGACAGCAACAAGATTCGGAGACACGACATGACTGCACGGCCCTCCACCCCGTCGGCACCGGCCTGTCTGGACGCGAAGGACATCTTCCAGAGCCCGATGATCGAGGAGCCGCCGACCAGCTCGGCCGGCGCGGCCACCCGCCGCGAGTACGCCGGCCTCGTCCGTCAGGCCGAGAAGGTCTGCGCCGACTGCCCGCTGGTCCAGCAGTGCCTCTACGACGCGGTCGTGAAGTTCGACGTCTCGGGCTTCTGCGCCGGCACCACCCGCAAGGAGCGCAACGAGATCCGCGCCATGCTCGGCGTCCAGGTCGCCCCGGAGGACTTCGACACCCTCGCCGGTGTCACCGCCCGTCACCGTCAGGTCGACCATGACGAGGTGGTACGGCTTCGCCGGGCCAATCCCCACGAGAGCCTCGAGATGCTGGCTCACCGCCTCGGCTGCTCGCTCTCGACGGTCAAGCGTCACCTGCGCAAGGCCCGCAACCAGACCACGGTGACCCCGATCCGCAGGAACACCGCCCCGTCGATGGCCCAGGTCGTCGAGGCCTTCCGCCGGGTCAAGGGTCTGGTGACCCGTACCGCCACCGCCGCCTGAGCGGCGTCACCCGGCCACCAACCGCCCGCACCCTCCGATGCCGACCGGTCCACCAGGACCGGTCGGCATTGTCGTTCGACCCACACGCCCGCCCGTGGCCCCTAGCCTGCTGTCCATGACGGCACTGAGCAGCTGGACCGAGGGTGAGCACACCGCCGATGACCTCACCGGGCGAACATTGAGGTTCCCCACCTGGCGCAAGGGCACGGGCCCGGGCGTGATCGTGATCCATGAGATGCCCGGTCTGATCCCGGAGGTGATCGACTTCGGCGAGGAGGTCGTGGCGGCCGGCTTCACCGTGGTGATGCCGAGCCTGTTCGGTCGACCGGGCGCCCCGGCGAGTCTGGCCGAGACCGTACGGGCCTCCCGTCAGGTCTGTGTCCGCAAGGAGTTCGTCACGCTGGCGACCGGGCGGACCTCACCGGTGGTCGGCTGGCTACGCAGCCTCGCGCGTGAGCTCCACGCCGAGCTCGGCGGTCCCGGGGTGGGCGCGCTCGGCATGTGCTTCACCGGCGGCTTCGCCCTGGCGATGATGGTGGACGAGGCCGTCGCCGCCCCGGTGCTGTGCCAGCCGTCGGTGCCGTTCCCGGTGGGTCGACGCCGGGCGGGCGATGTGAACCTCTCCCCGGCGGACCTGTCGGTGGTACGGGAGCGGGCAGCCGGAGGGTGCCGGGTGCTCGGGCTGCAGTACGCCGAGGACCCGGTGACCGGGACCCGGTTCGACACCTTGGACCGGGAGCTGGGCGAGGCCTTCCTCCGGATCGACTTCGAGGGCAAGGGCCACAGCACCGTCACCGCGGATCGTCAGCAGCGCGGTGTCGACCGGGTGTTGTCCTTCTTCAGCGAGGTGCTGGACCCCGACCGTCCGATCAGCTGAACCACCGGTCGAGTTCGCGGGCGGTGCCGAACGCGTCGAAGGCGTCGGTCACCGCGTCGGCGGAGTCCTTCACCTCGTCCGGGGCCTGGCCCATGGCCACCCCACGCCCGGCCCAGGTCAACATCTCGATGTCGTTGCGGCCGTCACCGATCGCCAGCACCTGCGACGGGTCGATCCCGTAGTGCTCGACGACGTGGGCCAGCCCTGTCGACTTGTCGACGCCCTCGGGTGCGATGTCGAGCCAGGCGCTCCAACCGATGAAGTAGCTCACCCCGTGCAGGCCGAGCTGCTGGGCGAGCTCGATGAACTCCTGGTCGGCCCGCTCCGGGTCACGGATGATCACCCGGGAGACCGGAGCCGCGGAGAGCTCCTCGACGCTCTGCAGTGTCAGCTCCCCGCTGAGTTCGCCCTCGGGGAAGTGGCCGGTCAGCCGGTAGCCCCGACCGACCTCCTCGACGGCGATCAGGGCCTCCGGGGCAAGCTCCTGGACCCGGGCGATCACGTCGGCAGGATCGAAGGTGACCTCCTGGCGCACCTCGGCCGGCGGATAGTCGACGACAACGGCTCCGTTCGAGGAGACCGCCAGACCGGGCGGGAGGGACAACTGGTCGAAGATCGGCTGGGTGCCGTGCCAGGACCGTCCGGTCGCCAGCACCACCGGCACCCCGGCACGGAGCACCCGGGCGACTGAGTCGTGGACGCCGGGCAGCATCTGGCCGTACTCGTCGACCAGGGTGCCGTCGATGTCGAGGGCGACCAGGCCGGGGCGCCCACCCTCGAACGTCATGCCTGCCCCTTGGGGGTGAGGACCTCACGGCCACCGAGGTACGGCTGGAGTGCCGCCGGGACCCGTACCGAGCCGTCGGCCTGCTGATGGTTCTCCAGCAGGGCGATGATGGTGCGGGTGACCGCGCAGAGGGTGCCGTTCAGGGTGGCGACCGGCTGGGTCCCGTCGGCGCCCCGCGAGCGGATGTTGAGACGGCGCGACTGGTACTGCGTGCAGTTCGAGGTCGAGGTGATCTCGCGGTACCGCTGCTGGCTGGGCACCCACGAGTAGCAGTCGTACTTGCGGGCCGCACTCTGGCCCAGGTCACCCGAGGCGACGTCGAGCACCTGGAACGGGATCTCCAGTGCGGTCAGGAAGTCCTTCTCGTAGCCCAGCAGCCGTTCGTGCTCGGCCTCGGCATCGGCCGGGTCGACGTAGACGAACATCTCGACCTTGTCGAACCAGTGCACCCGGAAGATGCCGCGGGTGTCCTTGCCGTGCGAGCCGGCCTCCCGCCGGAAGCAGGGGCTGTAGCCGGCGTAGCGGATCGGGAGCTGGTCGGCCTCGAGGATCTCGTCGGCGTGCATGGCGGCCAGCGCCACCTCGGAGGTGCCGACCAGGTAGAGGTCGTCGGCCGGCAGGTGGTACACGTCCTGGGCGGCCTGTCCGAGGAAGCCCGTACCGTCCATGGCCTCCGGCCGCACCAGGGCGGGTGGGATCACCGGGGTGAACCCGTTGCGCACCGCGGTCGAGATCGCCAGGTTGACCAGGGCGAGCTCGAGCTCGGCGCCGACACCGGTGAGGATGTAGAACCGCGAGCCCGAGACCTTGGTCCCGCGCTCCATGTCGATCGCGCCCAGGGCGGTACCGATCTCGAGGTGGTCGCGGACCGTGATCTGCTCGGCCTCGAAGTCGCGGGGTTCGCCGTGGGTCGACAGGATGTCGCCCTCGTCCTCGCCACCGAGGGGTGCCCGGGGGTCGACCAGGTTGGGCATGCTGCGCAGCAGTTCGTCGAAGTGGGCGTCGGCCTGTTTCGAGGCGGCCTCCACCTGCTTGACCTCGGCGGCCAGTGCCTTGGTCCGGGTGAGCAGCTCGGTGCGTTCCTCGGCCGAGGCCCGCCCGACCTGCTTGCTGAGCGCCTTCTGCTCCGAGCGCAGCCCCTCGTAGCTCGAGATCGCGGACCGGCGCGCCTCGTCGGCGGCCAGCAGCTCGTCGACGATCGCCGGGTCCTCACCGCGGGACCGCAGCGACTTCCGTACGACGTCGGGTTCGGTACGCAGGAGCTTGGGATCGATCACGGGGCAAGCCTATCCATCCGTGCGCGCCGTGGCACTGCGATACTGGCGGTAGGGTTTCGGCCATGGCGCGCCAGCCCCCTTCCCGTCGTGGTCTGTTGATCACTGCCGTGTTGATTGCCGCCTTCGTGGCGTGGACCGTCCTGGTCACCAGCACCG
>DVLP01000390.1 GCA_018715445.1 Candidatus Avipropionibacterium avicola
CGTTCCCCGAGCCCGTCGAGGGGCCAAGGTCCGCATACACCCACGTGGGTCCGCCCTCGCTGAGGTGGGACCGCCCATCGTCCCCAGCCTGCGCTCCCACACCGAGGCTTGCGGCCCTCACCGCTGCCCTGCGGACCTGGCGGCCCGACGAGCTGGATCCGTACCCCGAGCCGTACGAGTCGCACCCCGTCCCCCGAGCTCGTCGAGGAGCTACACCCGGCGGCTTCCGTCCCCCGAGCCCGTCCAGGGGCCTGGGTCCACACACGCTGACGTAGGCCCGCCCACGACGAAGCGGGACCGCCCACCACCCGCGGCCTGCGTTCCAGCACCGAGACTTGCGGTGCTCACCGCCGCCCTGCGGACCCGCCGACCGTACGAGCTGGATCCGTACCCCGAGCCCGTCGGGGGGCCAAGGCCCGCACACCCTCGCGTGGGTCCGCCCTCGTCGAGGTGGGACCGCCCATCCCCCGCGCCCTGCGTTCCAGCACCGAGGCTTGCGGTCCTCACCGCCGCTGTGCGGACCTCGCAGACACCGAGCCGCACACCGTCCCGCAGACCCGGTCAGCCGGTGAGGGCGCGGCGGTTCCACCACTCGCGGAACCACGGCGCATCGGCGGCGCCGTCGAGGAGGCCGCCGGCGGGATCGTCGATGGTGCGCTGGAAACGTGGGTCCCATCCTTGCCGTACGGGGTCGCGGTCGGGGAACCAGATGTCCAGGACGATCCGAGCGGCGATCCAGGCCTCGCAGCCGATCCGGAAGAACACCGCCAACCAGTAGAGCCGGTCTCCCCCGCCGCCGGCCAGGGTGAACTGGCCGAGGTGGCCCCAGATCGCGAGGACGTACAGCACCTCGCCGACGTTGAAGACGATCCAGTCTCGCCAGCGGGGTCGGGCCAGCACCATCAGCGGCAGCAGCCACAGCACGTACTGCGGGGAGTAGACCTTGTTGAGGACCAGGAACCAGAACACCACCAGATAGGCGAGCTGGCCGAACCGTGGGCGGGTCGGGGCCAGCGCGGTGAGGGCGGCGATCGCGGCGAAGCCGGCCAGCAGCAGGATCAGGTTGATCGCGTTCAGTCCGGCGACCTCGTTGCCGGTGATCAGGCGGAACACGTACCAGATCGAGCCGAGGTCGCCACCGCGGTCGGAGTTGAACGTCCAGAACACGGCCCACTGGTCCGGGGCCAACATCATGATCGGGACGTTGGTGACGGTCCAGGCCACGACGAAACCGGCGACGGTACGGACCAGGGCATCGAGCTTGCCGGCCCGCAGGCAGAGCAGCAGCAACGGCCCGAGCAGCAGCAGCGGATAGAGCTTCGCTGCGGTGGCCAGACCGAGGAAGACCCCGGCCGCGACCGGCATCCGACGCGCCCAGAAGAAGCAGCCGACCGCGGTCAGCGCGACCGGGAACATGTCCCAGTTGATCAGTCCGGTCAGGATGACCGCCGGGGAGGCGGCGACCATGATCGCGTCCCAGGGCCGGCCCGTCGGGGTGTGGACCTGCACGATCACCAGCACCAGGAAGCAGACGAACATCACCACCGAGTTGATGTCGAAGAACCGGATCGAGGCGTCGAGCACCTGCTGCTCGGTGAGTCCGGGCCCGACCGGGGCGCCGGTCAGCACGGTCAACCAGCGCTGGACCTCCAACAGCAGACCGGTCAGGACCGGGTACTCGAGGACCTGGTACTGGTCGGCGGGCACGAAGAACGGGGTGTAGCCGTCAGCCAGGCCCCGCAGTCGGTACAGCAACGGGATGTCGGAGTAACACATCCATGCGAACCAGTCGACGGACTTGTCGACCTTGTCGTAGCGGCAGGGCACCTTCTGCACCAGGCAGAGCAGCCAGGTGAGGGTCGCGGTGACGATCACGACCGCGGTGACCACCCGCTCGCGCGGAGTCGTCCCCCTGGTGCCGCGCTGACCCCCGACTGCTCGACTGGCGAGCCGTGCCAACGGGTCCGACCAGCTGGGGAGCGTCATCGCCGGCTTCGTCGGGCGACTCGGCACCTGGAGGTTGATCGGCATGGGCACCATCCTGCCAGCCGGACCGGATCAGCCGGGAACCCCGATGACCCCGAGCCCATCGAAGGCCTCACGCTCCCCGAGCCCGTCGAGGGGCCACGCCCATCGCCGGGCCGAGCCTGACGCTCAGTCGCTCCCGTCCCGGCCGGCGCGGTCCTCATCGTCGCCCGAACCCCTGGTCGGCGTCCTCTCCGGCCCGGACTCCTCGTCGGAGTCGTCGTCGGAGTCGTCGGACTCCTCGTCGGTCGGCTTGTCAGTGGGCTCGTCGGTCGTCGGCGGATCCGTCGGCTCATCCGTGGTCGGCGGATCCGACGGCGACTCGGTCGTCGGCGGATCCGACGGCTCATCGCTGGTCGGCGGATCCGACGGCGACTCGCTGGTCGGCGGCCGGGACGGGGGTCGGGTCGTGGTCGGCGGCGGTGGCGGCACCGTGTTGCGCGGCTTGTTCACGTTCGCGGCCGGCGGGAACTGCTCCACGTCCATCCCCTTCGACGCGGCCGCCATGTATTCGGCCCAGGTCTGCGCGGGATAGGTGCCACCGAAGAAGGTGCCGTCACCGGGTTGCTTGTACGGGTCGAGGTCCTCGCTGCCGGAGTCCCCGGCGACGAACATCACCGCGGTCGAGATCTGGGCGGTGTAGCCGACGAACCAGGCCGAGCGCACCTCGGACTCGTCCGGGCCACCCGACGCCGTACCGGTCTTGCCGGCCACCGGGCGACCGATCTGGCCGACCGTACGACCGGAGCCGTTGTCGACCACGTTCGACAGGGCGTAGGTGACATCGGCGGCCACGTCCTGGTCGACGGCCCGGTTCGTGTCCGGGTTCGCCTCCCAGATGACGGTCCCGTCGCGGTCCTTCACCTCGCGGACCAGGTGCGACTCGACCTGCTGACCGCCGTTGGCATAGGTGGCATAGCCGGTCGCGTTGTCGAGGGGGCTGACATCGGCCACGCCGAGCGCGATCCGGTTGCCCGGATACCAGTCGGTCTTGTCACCGGTCGGCACCCCGGCGTCGTTGGCGGCCTTGATGATCTTGTCGGGCCCGTTCTCCATCTGGCTCGTCATGTCGACGAAGGCGGTGTTGATGGACAGGGCGGTGGCGCGCAGCAGGGTCACCGGACCGTAGTTGTGATGGAACTCGTTGCGGATCGTGGAGGTGTCGCCCGGAGGGGTGTAGGTGCTGCCCTTCAACGACTCCATCAGCGAGAAGCCGTTGTCCAGACCAGCCGCCAGGGCATAGGTCTTGAAGGTGGAGCCGGCCGCGCGGGGCGTGGTCGCCCAGTTGCGGGAGTTCTCCACGTAGTCCTTGCCGGCGTACAGGGCGCGGACCTCTCCGGTGCCGACGTCGACCGAGGCGATCGCGGCGTGGACTCCGGACCCGTCCGGGTTGTTGGAGTCGGCCAGCTTCTCGTACTTCTGGGCAGCCTTGACCGCTGCAGCCTGCGCCTTCGCGTCGAAGGTGCTGGTGATCTCCAGACCACCACCCTCGATCTCGGAGTCGCTGAACCCGGCAGCCTTCAGCTCGGCCTTGACCATCATCAGCAGGAAGCCGTTGGGCCCGCCGAAACGGTTGGTCTGCTTGATCTTGGGGAACTTCGGCAGCTTCTTCTTGGCCTTCTCGGCCCGCTCGGGGGTCAACGTGCCGGTCTCCACCATGGAGTCGAGCACCCAGCGGTACCGGTCCAGCAGTCGCTGCTCGTTGCTCTCCCCCTCGGCAGGGTCGAACATCCCGGGATTGTTGAGGACGCTGGCCAGCACGGCGGCCTGCGAGACGTTGAGGTCCTTGGCATCGACATTGAAGTACGCCTCGGCCGCCGCCTGGATCCCGTACGCGCCCCGTCCGAAGTAGATCGTGTTGAGGTAGTCCTGAAGGATCGTCTCCTTGGGGACCTCGCGACTGAGCTTGGCGGCCAGCAGCAGCTCGGTGAACTTGCGCGACATCGTCTGGTCGGAGGTCAGGTAGTAGATCTTGATGTACTGCTGGGTGATCGTCGATCCACCCGACACGTCACCACCGGTCAGGATCCGCCAGGCAGCCCGCGTCATGCCGCTGATCGAGAAGCCACGGTCGGTCCAGAAGTCGCGGTTCTCGGCCGAGACGACGGCATCCTTGATGCTCTGCGGCATCTCCTCGTACGGGATCGACTCGCGGTTCTGCACCGCGAAGGTCCCCATCTCGGTCTCGCCGTCACGGAAGTAGACGGTGGTGTTGTTGGTCTGGAAGTCGGCGTTGGGGTCGGGAATGTCGGTGTTGTGGTAGGCCACCACGACGACGCCGGCCCCGGCGAGCACCGTCAGGCAGGCGATGATGACGATCGCCTTGAAGAAGTTGCCGAAGAAACGGCGGGCGCCGGACTGCTTCTTGCGTCGCCGCGACTTGGCCGACCTCGTTGATCTCGATGCGCTGGCCGACCGGGTCGACCGCGACGACTTGGCAGGTCCCTTCGACCTGGCCGGGCCCTTCGACCTGGTCGACTTGCCGGACGTCGGGCGCTTGCGCGAGTCAGCCATAGATGTCCTCCACGGTTGGCTGTCGACGCGGGGGACGGCGCTTCACCCCGTCGCCCAGCAGATAGGACTGGATCATGTGGTTCCAGCCGCACTCGGTGCAGACCTCGACCACGACGACCTTGAACTCACCGTACTCATGGGCCATCTCCTCCAGCTCCCCGGTCGCCTTGATGCGTCCGGAGTACTGGCCGAGTTGGTCCCCGAAGACGTAGTTCAGGGTGCTCAGACGGGGGTCGTCGCAGATCGGGCATCCGACCGCGGCGGGTTCGCCGTGGTGCAGCGCGGCCCGGATCAGCATCGGGTCGGCATCGCAGGCCTCACTCGGGGTGAGCGTACGCGACGGTCGCCGCAACGCCTCCAGGGTGGAGCGGCGCTGCAGCGCATAACTCACGACATCTCGCTGCGACCACATCGATAGCACAGACTACGCGCGCGCCAAAGTGGATCGGGGGACCCGGACCGCGTGCTCAACGGGATCGACGGGGCCGCCGGGGACGGCGACCGCCGGGAGCCTGCCGCTGAGCGGGCCTGGCGGGACGCTGCTTCGCCGGCTTCGCGGAGGCCTCCCGTTCCCGAGTGGTGCGGGAACTGTTGGCAGTCCGACCACGGACGACACCGATGAACTCGTCGATCCACGGGTTCTGGGTGTCGGTGCGCCAGGCCAGCGCGATCGTCGTGGGATCGGCGTCGATGACCGGGCGGTGGACCATGTCCTTGCGGCTCTCGGTGCGGGCCACCGACAGCGGTACGCGCAGCGCCGCGGCCGCATACACGGCCAGGTCGATGCTGTCGGGGCCGTAGTCCTCGACCACGCGGACCTCGGCCAGGTCCTGTGCGGTCACCTCGTCGAGCGCGGCCAGCAGGAAGTCCTTGGACATCCACACCACCGGCTGCTCGTCGTAGAGCGGGATGGCGTGCAGGTCGTCCCGATCGACGGGGAGTCGGACGAAGCACATGTCGAGCTCACCCCGGTCGAGCCCGTCGCGCTGCTCGGCCTCGGCAACCTCGACCACCTCGAGCGGCACGCGGGCGAAGCGCTCCGACCAGATCCTGCGCCATTTGGTGAGGGTCACACCGGGGACGAAACCGATGCGCAGGCCAGCACTGTGCTGCGGGGCCGGTGTGCTCACCCCGGCAGGGTAACGCAGGCCGGGCGGTGGCACCGGATCGACAATCGGGACCGACCGCCTCGGGCCGATAGTCTTGACACATGAGCCAGACGATGAAGCCGATCACGGCAGCCGCCAAGCTCGGCATCTATCTGCCGGCGGCACCCGAGGAGTTCCGCACCACCCCGATCACCCGCGCGCAGCTCGACGAGTTGCGCGCCGATCCGCCGCAGTGGCTCTCCGACCTGCTCCGCAACGGGCCCTTCCCGCGCGACGTGGTCGCCCAGAAGTTGGGAGTGTCCCGCTCGGGGCTCCAGCGCGGCGGGGTGACCGAGGCCCTGACCGCCGACGAGATCGGCGAGCTGATCGCCGATCCGCCCGGGTGGCTGCTGCACGAGCGTGACACCCAGCGCGCCGTGGTGGCCGAGAAGGCGGCGCAGGCCGAGAAGGCACGCCAGGCCGCCGAGAACGCCAAGGACGCGGACCCCAGCTAATTGGGTCGCCCCCGGTCTCCGCGTACGCAAGACTGTCGCGATGACCTCCTTCGTCTCGCACACGACCATCGACGCCACCGATGCGTACGCCCTGTCGCAATGGTGGAAGCAGGTCCTCGGTTACGTCGACATCCCCGGCGACCCCAACGAACCGGGCCACGAGGAGTGCATGATCCGCGATCCTGCCGGTCGTCACCATCTGCTGTTCATCGAGGTGCCGGACGCCCGATCGGTCAAGAACCGGCTCCATCTGGACCTGCGACCCTGGGACCGTCATCGCGACGCCGAAGTGGAGCGCCTGGTCGGCATCGGTGCCCGCATCCTCGGCGACTTCCGCGAACCGAACGGCGGTGGCTGGGTCACCCTGGCCGACCCGGAGGGCAACGAGTTCTGCGTGCTCCGCTCCGAGGAGGAACGCGCCCAGCAGGATTGATCCGATACCTCCACCTCGTCCTCAAGGAATGACTGATGACCGACACCACGATCACCCTGGGCGATGCGACGGTGGAGATCGACCCGATGATCTACGGGCAGTACCTGGAGCACGTCGAGGACTGTGTCGATCCGGGACTGATCGGCGATGACGGCCTGCACCTCGAGGTGATCGAGGCCGCCCGGGACCTGCAGGTCCCGGTGGTGCGTTGGCCGGGTGGCTGTTTCGCCGACCTCTACGACTGGCGCGACGGGATCGGCCCGGTCGCCGATCGTCCGGTGCGGCGCAACTGGCACTGGGGCGGCGACGAGGTCGAACGCAACCGGTTCGGCACGCACGAGTTCCTGTCCTGGTGTGAGCAGGTGGGGGCGGAGCCGTACATCAATGTCAATCTCGGCACCGGCACGCTGGTCGAGGCCCTGCGCTGGCTCGACCACTGCAATGGCACGGCGACCACGGCCGATGTCGAGGAGCGTCGCCGACTCGGGCGGGAGGAACCGTGGCAGGTGCGCTACTGGGGCATCGGCAACGAGACCTGGGGACACTGGGAAGCCGGCCGGATGTCAGCAAGCCGCTATGCCGACGTACTGGACAACTGGGCAGACTTCTTCAAGCGCAACGATCCCAGCGCCCGGATCATCGGCGTCGGGTCCAGCGGTGCGGATGACCGCGAGTGGGACGAGACTGTCCTGGAGAGGGCCGGCACCCACATCGACCTGCTCTCCCTGCACCTCTACGGTTCCCAGGTGATCGACGAGCAGGACAGGCTCGCCGTCGTCCACAACCCGGCGTTCATCGAGAAGCGGATCGGCGACCTGGCGACCCGGGTGCGGGACCACAACGCGCGACGCGGCACCCACGTGGCGATCACGATGGACGAGTGGAACATCCGTCACTACCGTCGCCATGGCGACCAGGTGCGGCTCGACCGCAGCGACCCCCGGACCGGGGTGGATGCACTGTTCGCCGCCGGGGTGTTCCACGCGATGATCCGACAGGCCGACGTGGTACGGATGGCCAACTATGTCTTCCTGGTCAACGGCAACGGCGTGCTGCGCAGCAAGGACGGCACGGTCACCACCACAGCCCTCGCGCCGGTCTTCCGGCTCTATCGCGAACTCCTGATCGGCCAGCGCATCGACCTGTCCATCGACACCGCAGTCGTGCCGACCCCGGCCATGACCACTGGGCATCCTGACCATCCGGTCGATCCCGGCGAACTGCCCGACACGCTTCCGATCGTCGACGCGGTGGCGGCCCGCCAGGACGGACGCACCCACGTTGCCGTCATCAATCGCAGCGACCAACCGGTGTCGACCACCATCAGCGATCCTTCCGTGACCTGGCGCCGCACTGCTCTGCTCACCGTCGACGACCACGACCGCCTCGACGTCGACGAGACCGACCAGCCGTGGCAGCAGCTGCTCCCGGCCTGGTCGATCACTTTCCTCACCACCACCCCCGATCCACGTACACAGCACTGATCCACGCCCGCTGTGGCGGACGTGGATCAGGGACACGTACGTGGATCGGGACTGCGGCGGGGGTCGTACGGGTCAGGCCGCGATCCCGCGTTGGAGATAGCGGACGACGGTCTCGCGAGACAGACCCAGACCCAGCATCGCGGTCACGTACTCGGTGGTGAGGGCCGTGGCCCGTTCGGCGATGTCAGCCCCACCGCCCAGATCGGGCGTGGCCACGATGGTGCCGTTGCGCCCACGGGTGTGGACGTAGCCACCGGCCTCCAGCTCGCGGTAGGTGCGGGCCACCGTGTTCGGGGCCAGCCCCAGGTCCAGCGCGAGGCGGCGGACCGCGGGGAGCTTGTCCCCCGGGGCGAGCTCCCCGCGGCCGATCTGGTCGATCAGCTGGTGGCGCAGTTGCTCGTACGGCGGGGTGGGTGAGGTCGGATCGATCCTCAGCACGTGCGCTCCCTCCCCTCAGCGGTGAAGTCGGCGTCGGCCCACAGCTGACGCAGGACCTGCTGACGGTACGGACCGGCCAGCGCCATCATCCCCGGGATCAGCAGGGCGACCACGACCAGCAGGCTGACCGCCATCACCACGATCCCGATCGTGGCCAACAGCTGCACCGGCGCCCCGGAGGCGGCCGCATCGGTGATGACCAGGCCGACCATGATCAGCGAGGACAGCGAGGTCAGCACAGCCATCCCGACCGGGCTCGAGAACAACCCACGCAGCGACTCGGCGCGACAGACGTCGTCCCAGGCCAGCTCCAGCGAGGACTCGGCATGCTGGGGTCGTTCCAGGACCTTGCGCGACAGGACCTCCGAGCCGAGCCACACCACCAGGGTGAGACCGGCGCTGACCCAGGTCACGACGCGCCACCAGCCGAACTCGGGGGCGTCGCTGTGCGGCAACAGCGCGAGCATGAGGGTCGCGACGATCGCCGGGACCAGGGCGGCCAACGGCGCGAACCGAGCGGTCCGCCGCTCTCCCACGGTCAGGTAGTCACCGAGCTCGGTGGCCCGGGACCGGGCCATCCGCGGAGCATCCGGGGCGAACTGGTGGCGTCCCAGCAGGATGGCGAGCACGCCACCCACACTGCTGCCGAAGACCACGCCGAGCATCACCAGCACACCGCCCTGCGAGTCGAGTGAACGGGTCACGAAGGCGAGGGCGGCGCCGAGCACAATCCCGATCAGGCCGCCGTTCAGGGCCCACCGTTCCCGTGCGGCGATCCGCCGCAGCAGGGGTTCCCGCAGGTGGCTCGGCAACGGCAGTCCTGCCTTGGCGACGTACTTGCCGAGTTGCTTCTCGTCGATCTTGCGCAGACCGCCCTGGGTGATCGGGGCGGCCGCCGCGAGGACGGCTACGCCGATGGCGATCCAGATGGCGATGCTCATGAGATGACCTCCTTGTATGTACCAACACAATCAATGTACTGATACAAACCGACGAGGTCAACCCCACTCGTCCCGGAGCCCGCCGACGTCCTCGCGGCACCACCGGACGATCAGGTTCTGAGGATCCTCCTGAGCCGTTCCACGGCAGGCAGGTCGGCCGGTGCCCACTCGACCGAGCCCAGTTCGTCGACCGAGAGCCACCGAACGGCGGAGTGCTCCGTGGGCTGGGGCTCCCCGGCGACCACCCGCGCCAGGAAGGTCGTGAGCGTGACGGTCCCGAAGTCGTAGGCGTGGGTCGTGGTGGCGACGTGGGCACCGATCTCCACGGTGCACAACAGTTCCTCCCGCATCTCGCGGACCAGCGCCTGCTCCGGGCCCTCCCCGGGTTCGATCTTGCCGCCGGGGAACTCCCAGGTCCCCGGCAGCGACATCGCGGGGCCGCGTCGGGCCGCCAGGACCCGGCCGTCGCGGACCACCACGGCGCCCACCACCGCGATCTGCTTGCCCACGGTCACGCCGTCACCCCAGCCGACGGCGCTCGACCGCGGTTCGGGTACGCCGCAGGGCTTCCTGACCGAGGTCGGGCAGCAAGGTGGCGGCCGCGACGAACAGGCAGTCGATGACGGTGAGCTGGGCGATCCGCGAGGCGGTGGCGCCGGAACGGAAGGGGGCCTCGACCGCGGTGGCCAACAGGGCCTCGTCGGCCTCGCGGGCCAGCGGACTGGCCACCGAACCGGTGATGGCGATGACCCGGGCACCGGAGTCGTGCGCCACCCGGGCGACCTCGACGGCCTCGACGGTACGGCCGGAGTGCGAGAGCACGAGGGCCAGGTCCCCGGCGTCGAGCAGCCCGGCGGCCGACAGCCCGCTGTGCGCCTCGGTGTGGACGATGGCGGGCAGTCCGATGCGGAACAACTTCTGCTGGGTGTCCATCGCGGCCAGTCCGGAAGCCCCGACGCCGAACACCATGACCCGACCCGCCGAGACCACCTGCTCGGCCGCCCGCCCCAACACCGCCAGGTCGAGTCCCCGCACGGTGTCGTGGACGGCACGGGCATCGGCATTGGCGATCTTCTGGGTGATCGTGGCCAGGTCGTCGTCACGATCGATGTCACCGGACTCACCCGACAGGGGCGGGCGATGCTGGTCGGCCCAGGCCTCCCGGTGGATCTGGACCCGCAGGTCGCGGTAGCCCCGATGCCCCACCTCCCGCGCGAACCGCACCACGGTCGCCTCCGAGCACTCGGCCTCTCGGGCCAGCTCGGTGATCGTCATGCCGGCCACCCGTTCGGGTGAGGCGAGGATCAGGTCGGCGATCCGTTGCAGCGCAGGCTGCAGGTCGTCGCGCAGACCCCGCAACCGCGGGGTGAGGGGCTCCGCCGACGACCGGGACACCGTCATGGCAGCTCAACCTGGAGTCGGCGCAGCGGTGTGACCCGATCGGCGTCGAGCCCGGTCACCGGCACCGGGGGTGTCAGCGAGCCCAGGATGCTCGGCTCCCGGGACCCCGTGACCCCTCGCAGTCGATCGGGCGGCGTCAGGCCGTGGGCACTGAGGTAGCCGATCACCGCCATCAACAAGGCTTCCTTCGCAGCAGGGGGCACACCGACAGCATCGCTGTCCAGCAAAGCGATCGGGGCGATCATCTCGCCGATCCGACCCCGCAACGAGGGGTTGTCCATCCCTCCTCCGGAGCCGATCACCCGTCGTACGCCACTGCCCCGGATCTGGTCGGCCACGGTACGGGCACTGAACTCGGTCAGCGTCGCCACCAGATCGGCCAGGTCGAGGCCGTGCTCACCGACCCGACGCCGGACATAGTCGCGGTCGAAGTACTCCCGGCCGGTCGAGCGGGGCAGCCCTCGGCTGAAGTACGGATCGGCCAGCAGTCGTTCCAGGACAGCGGAGTCGACCGTACCGGCCGCGGCCAGGCGTCCGTCCCGGTCACAGTCCTGCGCCCCGTCGCTGGCCTCCCGTACGGCAGCGTCGATCAGGGCGTTCGCCGGGCCGAGGTCCCCGGCCAGCACGCCGTCCTCGGTGATCAGGGTGAGGTTGGCGATGCCACCCAGGTTGAGCACGGCGGTCGGTTCGTCACCAGCCAGCAGGACGTCCAGGATCGGGGCCAGCGGGGCACCGTGTCCACCCCGGGCCAGGTCGGCGGCCCGGACGTCGTACAGCACCGGGACCCGTGTGACAGCAGCGATCCGGGCCGCATCGCCGATCTGCAGGCTGCCCCGCGGCACCCCGTCGCCGGCCACCCAGTGGTACACCGTCTGGCCGTGGCTGACGACCAGGTCGGCCGGGCCATGGCGGGACAGGACGTCGACGGCCACCTCGGCGAAGCGCTCCCCCACCGCGACGTGCAACCGGGTCCAGGTGGCGACATCGCTGCTGGCCGGCGGCAGGACGTCGAGCAGATCGGCCCGCACCGACGCCGGCCACGGGTGCTCGCCCACGTCGAGCAGGCGGGCCCGCAGCAGCGACGGATCGGTGGCGTCGCGGCGCAGGTCGACCAGCGCGGTGTCGATCGCGTCGACACTGGTGCCCGACATCATGCCCAGGATCCTCACCCCTTGACCGCCCCCTGGGTCAGGCCGCTGGCCAGGTTGCGTTGCACCAGGACGAAGAACAGCACCACCGGCAGGGCGATCAGGGTCGAGGCGGCCATCACCGCACCCCAGTTGGCGGTGTTCTGCGTGAAGAAGGTCCGCAACCCCACCCCCACGGTGTACTTCTGGCTCTCCTGCATGAAGGTGAGGGCGAAGATGAACTCGTTCCACGCAGTGATGAAGCTGAACACACTGGTCGCCACCAGACCGGGCGCCACCAGCGGCAGCAGGATCGAGCGGAACATCCGGAACCATCCGGCCCCGTCGACATAGGCCGCCTCCTCCAGCTCCTTGGGCACCGCAGCGACGAAACCGCGCAGGTTCCAGATCGCGAACGGCAGGGAGAAGGCGAGGTAGACCACGATCAGACCCCAGACCGAGTTGAGCATCTGGAGGTTGCGGGCCTGCAGGAACAGCGGGATCACCAGTGCCTCCAGCGGCACCATCTGCACCAACAGGACCAGGATCAGCACCTGGGTGCGCAGTCGGAACCGGAACCGGGCCACCGCGACGGCCGCGAACAACGACACCGCGGCCGAGATGACGACCGTGCCCAGCGCGATCACTGCCGAGTTCTGGATGTAGCGCAGGAAACCGGCGTCGACCAGCACGTACCGGAAGTGTTCCAGGGTGAAGCCCGAGGGCAGCAGGTTCGCCCCTCGAGCCAGCGGGCGCGGGTCGACGGCGGTGGACAGCATCCAGTAGAAGGGGAACAGGGTCGACACCAACAGCACGACCACGCCGATCGCCTTGGCGATCCGGAGGATCGGGCGGTGCCGGGTGTTGCCGATGCCGGTGCTCACAGTTCCTCCTCCTTCATCAGGGTCCGCATGTAGGCCACCGAGATCGCCAACAGCAACAGGGTCAACAGCACCGCGATCGCCGAGCCCATCCCGTACATGCCCTGGGAGAAGGACTCGGTGTAGGACCACACGCCCAGGTTCATCACCGAGCGGTTGGTGCCGTCACCACCGGGCATCAGATAGATCTGGGTGAACACCTTGAAGTCCCAGATCGTCGACAGGATGACGCACACGGCCAGGATCGGACGGATCGCCGGCAGCGTGACGTGGCGGAACCGGCGCCAGGCCCCGGCTCCGTCCAGGGCCGCAGCCTCGTACAGTTCCTGCGGCACGATCATCACCCCGGCCAAGAGCGTGACCGCGATGAACGGGAAGCCGTGGTAGACCACGTTCAGCGTGGCGATCCCGTAGAAGGCCCACCGATCGGTGAACCAGTTCCACGAGCCGGGCTCCATGATCCCGAGGTGGCCGAGTGTGTTGGCCACCAGCCCGTTGAGCGGGTCGAACAGCCACACGAAGACGTACGTCCCCGTGATGGCCGGGACCGCCCACGCCACCATGATCGCGGTGGTGCACAGGTAGCGCCAGGTCGTCGACAGGCTGTTGAGGAAGAGCGCCACGACCAGTCCGACCAGGATGGTGACGACCACGCAGACGACCGCGAAGCCGACGGTGTTGGGCAGCACGGTCTGCCAGAGGAACCCGTCGGACAGGATCGTGGCGTAGTTGGCCAGGCCGATCCAGTTGTCCTCACCGCGGATCAGGTTGCGCAGCCGATAGTCCTGCAGGGACAGCAGGAACACCCGGACCAGGGGCCACAACAACAGGATCGCGAGCAGGACGAGGGCAGGCGTCAGCAACAGCCAGGGCGCGACCGACCTGCGCAGTCTCGCCCTGGTCGCCAGGGTGCTCATCCGCCGAAGATCTGGTCCATCTCGGCCGCCGCCTTGTCAGCGGCCTCCTGGACGCCGGTGCCACCGAGGATCTCGCTGAGCAGGGTCGGCAGGGTCTTCTTGCCCTCGATCTGACCCCAGGCCGGGGTCACCGGATAGGACTTGCCGCCCTCGTTCATCTGCTGGGCGAAGACGGCGGTGAGGTCGTCACCCTGGGCGACCACCTCGTCGAGGGCAGCCTGTTCCCCGGGGAAGAAGTTGGTCTCCGCGGCCCAGCGGGTCGCGAACTCACCGGTGACCATCAGCTTGATCAACTCGAAGCTGAGCTCCGGCTCGGCGGTCTCGGTGAACCGCCCCAGGTGGGAGCCACCCAGGACCGCCGGGGCCACTGCGCCGTCCTTGGCCGGGACAGTGAAGGCCACCAACCGGTCGGCCAGGTCCGGATCCTCGGCACGGATCGTGGCCGGCACCCACGAGCCGGTGACGAACATGGCCACCTTGCCCTGTTGGAAGGACGCCAGGGCATCGGTCTCCTTCCAGGTCGAGGCGGCCGCGGTCGAGGAGTCGTGCTTCAGGGCGAGATCGGAGTAGAAGGTCAGTCCCTCCACGGCCTCGGGCTGGTTGAGCTGCGCAGTCCAGGTGCCACCCTCCTCGGTCGCCACCTCGCCGCCGGCGCCCCACAGGAAGGACATCATCGAGATCGGGGCTGCTCCGGGGACCGGGAAGGCGATCAGGTCGGGATCACTGGCCTGGATGGCCTCGATCATCGCCAGCAGGTCCTCCCAGCTGGCGGGTTGCTCGGTGACGCCGGCCTTCTCGAGCACGTCCTTGTCGGCAAGGATCGAGCGGACCCCTGCGTACCAGGGCACACCGAAGGTGCGGCCGTCGAGGACGGCCGGGTCCAGCAGTCCCTGGACGAACCCACCCTCGAGACCCGCCTCGGCGATCTCGTCGGTCAGGTCGTCGATGCCGCCGGCATCGGCGAACTCGGCGGTCCAGGTGGTGCCGAGCTCGGCCACGTCAGGGCCGGTGCCGCCGCTCATGGCGGTCACGA
>DVLP01000391.1 GCA_018715445.1 Candidatus Avipropionibacterium avicola
GAGCTCGCCGAGTGGACCGACTTCGACCTGGAGGACCAGGGCCGGCTCACCGAGCCGATGTCGTACGACGCCAGGTCCGACACCTACGTCCCGATCTCCTGGGACGACGCGTTCGCCATGATCGGCGAGGAGTTGCGGGGTCTCGACAGCCCGGACGAGGCCACCTTCTACACCTCGGGGCGGCTCAGCAACGAGGCCACCTTCCTCTACCAGTTGATGGTGCGTGAGTACGGCACGAACAACCTGCCCGACTGCTCCAACATGTGCCACGAGGCGTCCGGGCGGGCCCTCACCGCCTCGATCGCGACCGGCAAGGGCACCGCCGACCTGCGTGACTGGGAGGAGTGCGACGCCCTGTTCGTGATGGGGGTCAATGCCGCCTCGAACGCGCCACGGATGCTGACCGCGCTGTCCGAGGCGGTCCGCCGCGGTGCCCAGGTGGTCCACGTCAACCCGCTCGTCGAGGCCGCCGCCACTCGCACCATCGTGCCCCACGAGATCGCCGACATGGCCCGGTTCAAGACCACCGACACCTCCACGATGAACCTGCAGGTCCGCCCCGGCGGCGACCTCGCCCTGATCCGGGGGATCGCCAAGGTCGTCTTCGAGGCGGCCGAGTCCGATCCGTCGGTGCTCGACCTGGACTTCCTGACCGAGCACACCCACGGCTGGCAGGAGTACCGCGACCTGGTCGAGGCGACCTCGTGGCAGGACCTGGTCCTGCAGTCGGGCATCGAGGAGGTCGGCATCCGTGAGGCCGCTGCGGTCTATCTCGCCTCGCAGCGGACCGTGATCAGCTGGTGCCTGGGCGTCAGCCAGCACGAGCACGGCGTCGACACCGTCCGCGAGATCGTCAACCTGCTCCTGCTGCGGGGCAACATCGGTCGACCGGGCACCGGGCCGTCCCCGATCCGGGGCCACAGCAATGTGCAGGGCAACCGGACCTGCGGGGTCACCCACCGCCCGACCGCGGAGTTCCTCGACCGGCTGGCCGAGGTGTGTCGGATCGACCCTCCCCGGAGCCATGGACTGGACACCGTACGGACCGTCCAGGGCATGCACGACGGGACCGTGAAGGTCTTCGTCGGGATGGGCGGCAACTTCGTCCGCGCCGCCCCCGACACCCGCTTCACCGCCGAGGGGCTGAGCCGGTGCCGGCTCACTGTCCAGGTCAGCACCAAGCTGAACCGCAGCCACCTGGTCCACGGCGAGCGCGCCCTGATCCTGCCGTGCCTGGGCCGCACCGAGCGTGACCAGCAGGCCGGCGGAGAGCAGGGCGTCACCCTCGAGGACGCGATGAGCATGGTCCACCTGTCGGTGGGGCGCAAGCGTCCCGCCTCGGGCCTGCTGCGCTCCGAACCAGCCATCATCGCGGGGATGGCGAAGGCGACCCTGCCCGACACGGTGACCCCGTGGGACGACTACATCGGCGACTACGACCGCATCCGCGACGTGATGGCCCAGGTGTTGCCCGGCTTCGACGGGTTCAACCAGTTGATCCGCAACCGACACGGGTTCCGCATCCCGCAGCCGGCGAGGGAACGGGACTTCCGCACCCCCTCGGGTCGGGCCGAATTCTCCCATGCGCCGCTGCCCGCGATCATCCCGGCCGACCGTGAGACCCTGGTGTTGCAGACCATGCGCTCCCACGACCAGTGGAACACCACGATCTACACCGCCAACGACCGCTACCGCGGTGTGAAGAACCTGCGTGAGTTGATCTTCCTGCACATCGACGACATGCGGGACCGCGGCATCGCCGAGGGAGACCTGGTCGACATCGTGGCGACCTCCAAGGACGGCAGCACCCGTTCGGTGACGCAGTTCCGCGCGATCCCGTACGACCTGCCCCGCGGCAGCGCGGCCGGCTACATGCCGGAGATGAACGTACTGATCGGCCACAACGACTACAGCACCCAGAGTGACCAGCCGTTGATGAAGAGCCTGCAGGTCCGGGTGACACCGTCGGTGGCCGGTACGGTCTCAGCCGCCGGTTCGGGCCCGGTGCCGATCGATCGGTGACTCGGCGGTCCGCTCGATGACGATCTCGCCCGGCATCCCCGGCACCATCAGATCGGCGAGCCGGACCCGGCAGGTGACCGTCACCCGGGCCGTTCCGGGCTGGCCGAGCGCGAGCTGCCACTGACCGCTGACCGCGGTCCGTGCCGTGCAGGCCAGGCCTGCTCCGGCCAGGTCCTGCTCGACGGCGGCCACCGCAGCCGACACGGCTGCCGTCTCGGTCCGCTCCAGACTGGCGGCCCGCGCCCCGGCCTCGGCCGCGCCGGTCACCGCCTGTTGGGCCAGCGCGATCCGGGCCCCGGCCACCACGACCAGCAGGAAGAGCAGCAGCACCGGCACCACGATCGCCGCCTCGACCGAGCTGCTGCCTCGCTGGCACCGTCGTCGCTGCCGCCGAACCGTCACCGGAGGCGCTCCTTCGGCATCGTCACGGTCTGGCTGATCCGAGGACCGTGCAGCACCAGGGTGGGCGCGGTCCCACTCACGGTGCAACTGACCTGGACGCCGTCGTCCACCGCGGTCACCGTCACCTCGGACAGCCCACGCACCTGGTCCAGGGTGCGCCGTGCGGCAGCCCCGCCGTCGCCGGCGTTGTGGTCGTAGCCGCGGGCCCGTTCGGCACAGGCAGCGGCGGCTGCCCGCGCGGTGTTGTCGCCGTGGTGCCAGACCGCGACCTGCACGGTGCCGAGCACCACCAGCAGCAGCACCGGCACGATGATGGCCATCTCGATCGAGGTCGACCCCGACGAGTCAGGCGTCACTGCAGGTTGGGCAACCGGGCGTCGACGGCGGCCTTGATCGCCACGCCGATCAGGGTGGCGACGATGATCACGACCCCGATGATGATCGCCATCTCGATCGAGTTGTTCCCGCGCTCGTTGCGAGTCGGCTGGCGATCGGCCAGGGTGTCGAGCCGATGGAGTTGCTCCTGCCACCACAGCTGGGTCCGGATCATCAACAGGGTCATCGTCAGTCTCCTCAGGGGTTCTCGGTGCGGTTGGGATGTCGGTGTGGTCTTCGGTCGGGACGGATCCGTTCATCCGGCCACCAGCCTCAGCAGGGCGGGAGCCCCGACGAAGACCAGGAAGCAGAGCAGCAGGAGCCCGGTCGTGGCGACCTGGCGTTGGGAGGCGGCACCGGCGGCCTCGACGTCACGGTGCAGCCAGGCGTTGCGGATGTCGGCGGCCCGGGCCTTGAGCTGGTCGGCCATCGGGGCGCCCTTCACCCCGGACAGCTCGAGGGTGTCGGCCAACTCGGTCAGGTCGGGCAGGTCCACGTCGGAGGCCAACCCTCGCAACGCCACCCAGGGTGGGCGGCGTTCCAGTTGGTGACGGGTCACCGCCTGCCGGATCCTGATGAACAACGGGGCGTCGCAGACCTCGGCCGGCTCGATGATGGCAGCTGCCAGGCTGGCGCCGGAGAGTCGTTCGAGCACCACCAGGTCGATGTAGGCGGTGATGGTGCGGGCGAAGCGTTGCCGGGTGGCTGCGGCCCGCCGACGGACCAGCAGGTGGGGCAGGAACCAGCCGGCGACGGCCAGCGCCAGACCCAGCAGAACCGGACTCGTCCAGCTGATCGGCAGGCCGATCAGTGCCGACCACGCCACGACCAGGGTGGGTGAGGCCAGCCCGGCCAGGGCCCACAACAGCTTGTGGGCATGGAACCTGGCGCTCGAGACGCCCAACAGGTCCAGGTCGGCGTCGGGCACGCCGATCCTCGGTACGGCTCCGGCATGGCTCTGCACCCAGGCACCCACGCGGTCCAGTCGGGACTCCGGGGCCAACTCGATCGTGGACGCTCCGGTACGGCGTTGCAGCCGGTCCACCACCGTCGACAGTTCTGGGGTGGTCGGGGCGAGGGCGACCCACAGAGCGATCGCTGCTCCGGCGGCGGCGACGCCGCACAGACAGGCGGCCAGCAACCAGTCAGCCATGGCGGGCCGTCCTGGGGCCGGCCGTGAGATCGCCCGGCCACAGCCGCGGCTGCTCGGTGACCCGCGTCATCCGGCGCACCAACCACAACGAGAGCAGGAATCCGACGATGGTGGCCAACAGGATCAGTTGGCCCCCGCCGGTCGTGTACGGCTCGAGGTAGCCGGGGTTCAACCACGCCAGACCCAGGCCCATCGTCGCGAAGATCAGGGTGAGGTAGCGCGCTGCCGCCCGGGTGGATGCCCGTTCGCCCTCGATGCGGCGGCGGGCCCGTACGTCGTCGGCGACCGCGGCAGCCAGCCCGTCGAGGATCTCGGCGACCCCGGTTCCTCGTCGCCGGGCGGCCAGGATCAGGGCGGCCGCGACCACGTCACCGGTCGGATCGGCCAGCTCGTCGGCAAAGGCGGCCAGGGCACGGTCCGTCGGCCACCGTGCGCTGATCCGGGCCACCAGCACCCGGACGGGTTCACGGATCGGGCCGGGCGCTGTCGGCAGGGACGACTGCAGGGCGCCCTCCAACGTGTTGTCCGCCCCGGACAGCAGCACCGA
>DVLP01000392.1 GCA_018715445.1 Candidatus Avipropionibacterium avicola
GCCCACTTCGATCCGGCCAGCAGCGACGAGATCGAGCTGTCCGACCACCAACGCCGCTGAGGCACCCGTGGACCTCCCCGAGATCACCGAGTGATCTCCGTGTCTGCAAGGAATTTCCGTACGACGGCGACATACTCGCGCGGACGTTCGACCGGGACGAAGTGTCCGGCATCCTCGATCACGGCCAGCTGACCCTGCGGTGCAGTGGTCGCCGCCTCGCGCGGATGGCGTATCGGTACGGCCCTGTCATCCGCACCGTGCACGAAGAGGGCGGGCTGGGCCAGCTCAGGGATGCGGTCGGTGAAGTTGACCCGGTGATGACGCGGACCGGTCTCGTACCGGTTCCAGTCGCAGAACATGTGACCGCCGTGGCGACGTTTGGTCAGCAACTCGTCGGCAGCGATGTCTGCCAGTGCGTCGATGTCGTCACTCGGCACGTACTCGGCGAAGGCGACCTTGGTCCGGACCCAGCGTCGCATCCCTTCCGCGGACATGCTGCGACCGATCAGCCAGGAGAAGGGTCGACGCAAGGACAACCAAGCCAGCTCGTGGGCCTGCACCCGGTCCTGCAGTCCCGCGCAGGAGGTCAGCACCAGACGGGAGACCCGGTCGGGGTTGTCCAGAGCGAAGCCAAGGCTCGTGGCCGAGCCGAGCGACAGGCCAATGAGGGTTGGACTCTCGAGGTCCCAGTGGTCGAGCATCCGGGCAAGGGTGTCCTGCTGGACCCGTTGACCTGCTCGGGTCCGCCAGGGCCAGCTCTGGCCGTGCTTGGGGTGGTCGGGCACGAACACCCGGTGATCGGTTGCGAGGTCGGGTGCCAGCCAGCGCCACATCCAGTCGCCGTTGTCGATCCCGCCGCCGTGCAGCAGGACGAGCGGCGGGCCCGACTCCCCCATGATCCGGTAGTGGATCGTGCCGTCCGGGAGGTCAACGCTGTCCGTCGTGGTCATGACGGTCCTCCAGGAAGTCGACGAGGTGCCGGTTGGTCTCGTCGGGACGATCCATGTTGGAGTTGTGCGACGCCCCTCCGATGATCACGAGATGGGCGTTCGGGTCACGCTCGGCCAGTCTGGGCATCGCGGCCCGGACGTTCCCGGTGCCGTCGTCATCGCCACACAGCAGCAGGGCCGGGACGGCGAGTCGGTACGTCGGATCAGGGTCGAGCACGTCAGCGCTGAAGTCCATCACCTGCAGGAATCGACGCCGACCGATCGCTTCGAGCGCCCGCTGGGTGTACGCGATGGTGTTTGCCTCGTTGCCGCAGGCCTTGGCCGAGGCCCTGACGGCCGAGCTCCAGGGCCACAGCAGCATGATCGGGGTGAACAGCACCAGACCGAGTTTGTCCAACCAGGTCAGGGGTCCGTGGTTGTCGCTGCAGTTGATCAGAACCACGCGGGCGAGGTCCTCACCATGACGCTCGACCATGGTCTGGGCGAGGTGACCACCCAAGGACTGTCCGACCAGGGTGACCTCGCGGGCGTTCAGCTCCGCGAGCAGCGCCACGAGGTCGTCCACCATGTCCTGGTAGTGGAAACGTCCGGCGAGGCTGGACTGCCCGTGGCCACGGGCATCCCAGACACAGATCCCCATGTCCCCAGGGATCGCAGGGAGCTGGGCGTCGAACATGTGCCCGTCCATCCCGGCCCCGTGGAGGAACACCACCCACCGTCTGTCCGCTGCGGGTCGTTGTCTGAGGTGGATCCTGGCGTTGGGACGCTCCAGGAATCGTGACTCCAGTGTGGCGGTCATGTCTGCTCCTGCAACTGGTCGAGCTGGTCGGCAAGGGTGTCCAACAACTGCGCCTGAGTGGCCCGTGCCGCAATCGGATCGATCGGTGCCTCGGTGGCCAGGCCGCGACCGACGAGGTCGGCGAACAGGGTGACGGTCTCCCGCAGTTGAGTGTCGGTGATCGGGCCGAGGGTCCCCGGGGTGTGCAGCAGCCCGATCGTGAAGGCACTGAGCACCCTGCCCAAGGTCTCGCGCGGGACGTCGCTCGCGATCACACCGGCAGCCTGCAGCCCGGCGACGTAGTCCAGCAGCCAGCTGAAGCGCAGATGGTAGCGATCGTCGGTCACGGTGCGGACGTGGTCGCCGAGCACTCCTTCATCACCGAGGGAGAAGGCCCGCATCAGCGGGTCCCCCAGCAGGGCCTCGACAGCGATGCCGTACAGGGCGGGCAGGGTCACCAGCTCGACAGAGGCAGTGATGCGGTCGTGCACCACCCCGGTGAGCTGGCGCATGCTGCGCAGCAGGGCCGCCTCCAAGATCGCCGGCTTGTCGGCGAACTCCAGATAGACCGCACCCTTGCCGATCCCGACGCGTCCGGCGATGTCGGCGACGGTGGTCGCACGCCATCCCTTCTCCAGGGCGAGGTCCCGCGCGGCATCGAGGATCCGGTTACGTCGTTCGGGGATTCGTGGACGAGGCATCATCCACCTCCTTAGTGACCAGGTAATGGTCTTGAGTCACTACCGTACGGCTCAGAGGGCCATCCGTCCAGTGCCACCCCGGTTTTCGTGCACCAGCGATCCCATGGGACCCCGAGCAACCGATTGCTGTGCATCACGGTGCCAAAACCGGGGTCCTACACTCTCTGCGGTGAGCGATCTCGACGAATCCATCCCGTTCGACGAAGCACGCGCAGTCGCCCGGGCCAATCGCTGGCGCGAGAAATGCCTGGTCTACGTCACGCGCCGCCCCGACGAGATCCTCGTGCTGGAGCACACCGACGAGTACCCGACCGCAGGCGTCCAGGTCCCTGCCGGTGGGGTCGACCCGGGCGAGGCTCCGCACACCACGGCCCTGCGCGAGCTCGCCGAGGAGACCGGGCTGCACCTCCCCGGTCCCGCGACCCACCTCGAGTCCAGGATCTGGCCCACGGACGACGCCCCGTCACGCATCCGTCACTACTACTGGCTGGGTGCGCCGAGCACGACGCCGGATCGCTGGTCCCACCGGGTCAGCGGCACCGACGGTGACCGCGGGATGCTGTTCTGGTTGAGCTTCCGCAGTCGGATCGAGCACGGCCTCACCCCCGGGTACGGATGGGAGTCGGGTCTGGGCGCCCTGGCGGCAGCACTGCCGACCTGACCCCGGCTGTGCCACGATGGGCACACCTGACCTCGAGGAGCCCGCGTGACCCAGCCACCGTTCGCCACCTTCAACGATCTCTTCGCCGCCGAGCCGCACGGTCTGGCAGCGGCAGGGCTCGACCTGTTCCGCACACCGAAGATCCGGCAGAACGACCTGCAGACCTGGCTGCGCTCCCTGGTGATGGAGCGCGGCCAGACCTTCCTGGGCCTGAACGTCGGCGAGCCTCCGCCCCTGGAAGCCAGTGAGCACCGGATCATCCTGATCTGGGAGCACGCGATGGTGGCTGCGCGCACCGTCGACGGCAGCGACCACACCGCAACCGGGCTGCTGCTGCTCGATCCTCGGGTGATGGGGTGGGCGTACGAGCAACGGCTCCAGCACCTGCGCAGTGCCACCAGCGCATCGGACCTGCGCTGAACCAGCGCTGCGACCTCAGCCCTGCTCGGCGTACTCGCGGGCGATCGCGTCACCGGCAGCGGACTTCCACTGCTTGACCCCGTCCTCCCACTCGGTCATCGAGGAGCGGCCCTGGATGATGGCCCCCATCAGGTCGTTCAGCTTGGTGTTGGCCTGGGCCCCCTTGGTCCCGGCGGTGTCGGAGTAACGACCGTACTGGGGGTTCGCGACGCCGTTGGGGATCGTGTCCTGGCAGTACTGGTAGGCCATCTGCGTCGGCTCGGACTGCCCGGGTGAGTAGAGGCTCATGGCCGTGTTCGCCCCGGCGTAGACCAGGCCGGGGATCAGTTCGGCGTCATAGGCCTCGTTGTCCAGCTGGAGCTGGCTGTCGACCAGGGTCCACTGCCGGTCGCGGATGCCGTAGTTCACCGTGAGGTACTCCTCGGTCCCGAACGGTGAGGCGACATAGTCCAACACCCGCAGCAGTTCGTCGATCCGGTCCTCGTCATCGGTCTTCTTGATCGCCATCGGCGCTCCGTAGCCCGGGGCACCGAGGTGCTTGGCCGCCTTGCCGCCCCCCTCCCACTGGGGCATCACCACCGCACCGCAGGGGAACTTCGCATTGGCGGTGAGTCCCTGCCAGATGGCGAAGTTCTGCGCGAACAGCACGGTCGCCCCGGCGTCGAACCAGGTCGGCGTGGCGCTCAGATCCGTGTAGGAGTTGGGATGGAAGACGCCGGCCTCATACATCTGGGTGACGATCTCCAGCGCCTGAGCGAACTCGGGCGTCTCGTACTGGCTGGTCCAGGTGCCGTCGTCGTTCACCAGCCAGCCGTTGGGGCCACCGAGAGCTTCGATGATCGCCGGCAGCGTCCAGTTCTGCGGGATCTGACCGATCGCAAACACCCCCTTGGACCGGTCGGTGACCTCCTTGCACAGATCGAGGAAGTCCTCCCCGTCCGAGAGGTCCGGCATCATGTCGATGCCCTTCGACTCCAGGACGTCGCCTCGGGTCATCAGCAGGTTGCCGGCGATCACGCGCGGATTGGTGACACCCCAGATCTTGCCGTCGACGGTGCACATGTCCCACGCTGCCGACGGATGGTTGGCCAGGTTCGGGTACTTCGCGACATTGTCACCCGACAGGTACGGCGTCAGGTCGGTGAAGGTGGCCTCCAACAACTTCGGCAGCTGCGGCACCGTCACGTACTGGGTCAGGTCACCGATCGAGTTCCCGGCGACCGCGGTCTGGAACTTCGCGGTGTACTGGGTGCTCTCGACGGCATTGATCTTCAGGTCGGCTCCGAGGTCGGCCTCGATCTTCTGCCACCACTGGTTGTTGCTGTGCGGGGTCACCGGTGGGTTGCGCTGCATCAACATCTCAACAGGGGCTGACAACTCGAGCGGCACTCGTCCGGTGCTCTGCGGCGGGTCGGGGTACGACAGGAATCCCGCCGGGGTGCCGATCGCGCCGTCCCCGGGCAGGTCGGGCTCGGGTCCGTCGTACGGGATGTAGGCAGGTCTGATGTCGTTGGATCCCCCGCTGCCGCTCTCGCCGCCGCCGGTCGCACCTCCGCCCTGATCATCGGCCCGGCAGCCAGCGGCCAGCCCGATCCCGGCAGCGAGTCCGCTGCCCAGCACGGTGCGTCGGGTCAGTCGTGGAGAGGTGGTCATCGGTGGTCTCCCTCGGGTGTCGGATGCACCCACGGCATCCGCGATTGCACGGGACACTACTTGGGACGCCCCCTTCTCCGCTACGGGGTCGACCGAATCCTTCCACCCATCGATCAGTCCCGCGCCGAGCGCCTACTCACGATGTCGCACGATGTTGACGACCGTGCCGTCGGGTGCCCGGACGAAGAAGCGTCGGACACCCCATTCCTCATCGGTCAGGGGGTGGACGATCTCGAATCCCCGTTGCTGCGCCTCGGCATAGGCCGCGTCGACATCATCGACCTTCACCGACAGCGTGGCGTCCTCGGGCGCGGTGGCATCGCGGGTGACGACCTGGACGTGCTGGCCCGTGTCCGGCGAGGTGAACCGCGCCACCCAGCCCAGGTTGAACTCCTCGTGCGACAGTCCCATGTACTCGGCCCAGAACGCACGGGCACCGTCGATGTCGTCGACAGCCAGGTCGGCAATGATCTCGACCACACGCATCGTGGCCACCTCCGTCAGTCGGGGTCAGGTCCCAACGAGACTACGGGTGCCTGCAGTGTGACGCACGGTTCCCCGTCCCCCGAGGTGAGGTGGCGATAGGTCCCGGTGGTGGTCAGGCCGTGGCGCAGCAGTGCCGCGTCGAGCCCGACCCAGGCATCACCGATGTCACCAGGGTCGGGGCCGAGGTCGATCGTCACCCCGTGCTCGCACGCCGACACCTCGAACACCTCCCACCGGTCGTCCGGTGGGCCGTCCACGACGCCGACGGTCACCTCGATGTTGCCGCCATCAGGACGGCCGTGGTAAGTCCGGACCAGCCCAGCATCCGGCAGGACGGCCCGTACGGCCGCGCTCAGCTCGCTGACCGCGTGGCCGATGCCGGTCTCGTCACCGACCTCGACCCGCAGGCCGCGGATCTGCAGTGCAGGAAGGGATTGCAGGGCAAGACTGGTCGCCGACATGGCGACTCCTCTCTCGATCGATCGGATCCGTCGCCGTACCGCAGTCAGGCTCGCCCTGGCGGTGCGCACCTGGTCGACCAGGTCCTGCTCGCCGGACCGCAACAGATCCAGCAACCGCTCCGCGGTGAGGTCACCCTCCAGGAGTCGACCCACCTCGTCCAGACCGAATCCCCAACCCCGCAAGGTGGTGATCGCGTGGACGCGTCCGGACTGACTCGCGGCATAGCGGCGATATCCGGTCACAGGGTCCACCTGTGCCGGCTCCAGCAGGCCGAGGTCGTCCCAGTGGCGCAACATCCGTCGCGACACTCCGGTCCGGTCGGCGAGTTCTCCGATGCTCATCAACATGGTGATCCCATCCGACTCCTTCACACAGGGAGAAGGTCAAGCCTGCGCCACGATCAGCTCCGTCGCAGCCACACCGTGGTCTCGGCCGGCAGCTCGGGCGCGTCGGGCAACTCACCCGAGCCGAGCACGACCTCACCGTCGGGCAGAGGCACCGTCTCGGTGGAGAAGTTGGTCACGCACACCCATCCGTTGGGTCGGGCGAAGGCCAGTACGTCCTCGTCACCGGTGTCGATCCACTCCAAGGTCTCGTCGGTCTGGAGCTGGCGACGCACAGCGAGCGCTGTGCGATACATCCGCAGGGTCGACCATCCCGGGTCGCCATCCTGGGCGGCCACGCTCAGCGGAGCGAACCACTCCGGCTGGGGCAGGTGCGCACCGTTGCTGCCGAAGCCGTACGAGGACCCCTCCGGTGTCCAGGGCAGCGGCACCCGGCAGCCGTCCCGGCCGACATCGACACCGGTGTTGCGGAAGAAGGTCGGATCCTGACGCTGGTCGTCGTCGATCTCGGTCACCTCGAACAGGCCCAGTTCCTCACCCTGGTAGAGATAGGTCGACCCGGGCAACGCCAACAGCAGCAGCGTGGCCGCGCGTGCTCGCCGCAGCCCCTTCGCCCGGTCGAGCTGGTCGGCCGGCGCACCGGCCAACATCCATTCCCGGCCGTCCTGGTGCGCGTCGTCGTCATCCTCGTCGGCTGCCGGATCGGCCTCCAGCGGCGGCAGACCGTACCGGGTGGGGTGGCGCACCACGTCGTGGTTCGACAGCACCCAGGTGCTCGACGAACCGCTCTCGGCCGCCAGCGCGATGTTCTCGGTGATCACCTCACGGAACTGCTCGGCCTCGAAGTCGGCGCCGAGCAGGTCGAAGTTGAACGCCTGCCCCAGCCCGTCCGCGCTCGCGTACCGCGGGCGGCGGTGGGTCGGCACCCAGGCCTCGGCGACCCCGATCCGGGGCGGGTCGTACTGGTTGAACAGCTGGCGCCACTCCCGATAGATCTCGTGCACCTCGTCGCGGTCCCACAGCGGGCTGGCGCCGTCGACCAGGTCTTCCAGCTCGGCCTGGGGTGGCAGCGGCTCGGTCAGGTCCTTGGCCATCCCGTGGGCGACATCGATCCGGAAGCCGTCGACGCCCCGGTCGGCCCAGAACCGCAGGATCCGCAGGAACTCCTGACGGACCTCCTGGTTGTGCCAGTTGAGGTCGGGCTGCTCGGGGGCGAACAGATGGAAGTAGAACTGTCCGTCCCCGACCGGCTCCCAGGTGGATCCGCCGAACATCGCGGTCCAGTCGGTCAACGGCTGGTCACCGTCGGGACCGACGCCGTCACGGAAGATGTAGCGGTCCCGTTCCGGGGAGCCCTTGCCGGCGGCCAGTGCCTCGCGGAACCAGCGGTGCAGGTTGGAGCTGTGGTTGGGGACGATGTCGACGATGACGCGGATCCCGAAGCCGTGCAGCACCGTCAGCAGTTCGTCGAACTCGGCCAGTGTCCCGATCCGCGGATCGACGTCACAGTAGTCGTCGACGTCATAGCCACCGTCGGCGAGCTGGGACGGATAGAACGGGCTCAACCAGACCGCGTCCACACCGAGCTCGACCAGGTGGTCGACCCGCGACAGGATCCCGTGCAGGTCGCCGATGCCGTCCCCGTTGCCGTCG
>DVLP01000393.1 GCA_018715445.1 Candidatus Avipropionibacterium avicola
AACCCGCCCTTGCCGGGCCCACCGGCCGACGCAGGGCCGATCATCCCCACACCGACGATCCTGGCCGGACGATCACACCGGCCCGAGCCGATCTATCGCACCGCCACCGGGCAGACACCGGTCAACCACTACAACGATGTCGAGGACCTCACCGAGGCCGCCGACGGTGTGGTCCGCCATGCTCTGGCAGCCTGGCGACTGACCAGCACTCCCGGCGAGGTGGCGGGCCTGTTGGAGGACCGACCGAACATCCCGCAGGCCCTGGACCGGGCCTTGCTCAACGACATGTCGACCGCGATGGGGGTCTACGAGCTCGACGAGACCACGCGTTTCCTGCTGCGCAGGAGGTTCTGGGAGTTGGCCAGCCACGAACTGGGTGGCCAGGGCGCGACCTGATCAGACGGGGTCGGAATCAGACGGACTCAGACGGGCGGGAACGCCTCGTCGGGCAGGGTGGCACCGACCTCCAACCCCAGTCCGTCGGTGCACGGGTGTGAACGGCCGGTGTAGGTGGTGGCGCGGTCGGTGTAGATGTTCACCATGGCGATCCGGAACTCGTCGGTGTCATTGGCATTGGCAGTGTGGGCCAGATGTCCATTGTGGAAGGTGCAGTCCCCGGCGCGCAGCGGCACGGTGATCCGGGGCCGCCACACCAGATCGGGGGCGGCGGTGAACAGGTCGCCACGGTCGGTGAGGTCGACTGCACGGAGGTCCTGGCGCTCCTGACTGCCCGGGATGAAGCTCATGCATCCCCGCTCCACCGGTACGTCGACCAGGGCGATCCAGGCCGACAACTGGTGGCGGGCGCCGGCGTGGGGCCAGTAGGGCGCATCGGTGTGGAACTCGGTCGGGGTGGCGTTGTGCGGGCGCTTGATCAACAACTGGTCGTGCCAGATCCGCAGGTCGATCCCGGCCAGTTGGGTGGCCAGGCCGGCCAGCACCGGGTGGAGGGTCAGCTCGCGCAGCACCGGATCGGTCCGCCAGACCTGCACGATTTGGCGGAACATCGCATTGCCCGGATCGAGCGAGTCGAGCTCGTCGTAGGCCGAGCGCGCCGCCGTACGGTAGCGCTCGACCTCCTGGGGGTTCAGGACACCGGACACATGGATGAAGCCGTCGCGACGATAGTCGTCGATCTGTTCCTGTGTCAGAGTGGGGCCGGCGGTGGTGGGTGGAGTCTTCGTGGACATCTCGGCTCCTGGCATCGGTGGCAGAGGATGACTCCATCGTACGAAGAGTTCCGCACACTCGGGGTGCACACCACCATCATCTCTGGCCAGGGCTGGCACACCTCATACATCGACCCCGAGACCGGCCACGAGATCCGGACCCTTGCTCACGACGGATCTTCCGTGCGGCGATCAAGGCGCACAACTGACCTCGATCCCCTCAGGTGTCCAGCATCTCCCGCAGCGCCTGTCGGTGGTCGGCGAAGGCGCGGGCCCCACGCGCGGTCATCGCGACATCGGTCCCGCGCTTGCGACCGCCCTCGGTGGTCTGCACGTAGCCTGCCTCCTCCAGTCGGCGGAGGTGGGTGATCAGGTTGCCCGGCGTCAGCTCCAGGAGTTCCTGCAGTCGGGTGAAGGCGATCGACGTCTCGGTGCCGAGATCGTCCAGCCCCGCCATCACCCGCAGCCGACCCTGGGGATGGATGACCGGGGCCCACGATCATCGCCGCGAGGGTTCGCAGCCAGTTGGTCGCACCCGGGTCAGCTTGGCACGCGGACCCGGAGCGCCCCCGGATCGACCGACACGGTGAACTCGCGGATCTCGC
The DNA here is from genome assembly GCA_018715445.1 of Candidatus Avipropionibacterium avicola. Classification (GTDB taxonomy): domain Bacteria; phylum Actinomycetota; class Actinomycetes; order Propionibacteriales; family Propionibacteriaceae; genus Avipropionibacterium; species Avipropionibacterium avicola. The sequence continues at coordinate 1,775 of DVLP01000393.1, forward strand.
CGACCGTGTCACCGTCAAGCTCGAACTCCTCCGGCTCGTGCACCTGGACGCGCAGCTGGTGCCCGCGCAGGTATCGCAGCGCCCGGATCTGGTCCGTCCCGCTCTCCCCGCCGGTGAGCTTGCGGCCCACCTCGGTCCGGCGCAGGATCCCGTTCTCGACCAGGATCTTGGACCAGATGCCCAACCAGCCCATGAGGCCGTCCGGCCGTAGCGCGACGATGTCAAAGCTGCCGTCATCGACCGCGGCATCGGGGAGCAACAACACGTTGCCGGGCAGCGACCCACAGTTGCCGACCAGCAGGGTGTGGACGCGCGAGACCCGCGGCTGGTGGTCGTCCAGGGTGTAGCGGAGCCTGATCCGCCGCCCACCCTTGATGGACTTGCCGAGCGCCTGCACGTATGCCAACCAGCCGGCCTTCTTCTTGAGATCCTCGTCGGTGTTGACGATCATCTGTGCGTCCAGGCCGAGGCCGGCCATCACGACGAACACCTTCTCGACCGAGCCGCCATCGGCCAGGACATACCGGGCGACGCCGAGGTCGATGGGCCGGTCCACACCGGCGAACGCTGTCGACACTGACTCCTGGAGGTTGTCCAGGGTCAGCTCCAGATTCCGGGCCAGCAGGTTGCCTGTGCCCTGCGGCAACAGGGCGAGTGCGACGTCTGCGCCCCGGACCCCCTCGGCCACCGCGCGGACCGTTCCGTCCCCGCCTGCGGCCAGGACCACCGACACGCCACGTGTCACGGCCTCCTGCGCCATCGTCACCCCGGGATCGTCCTCGCTCGTCTCCAACCACAGAGACGGCTCGTAGTCACCGGCCTGCTCGGCCGCAGCCACTGCCGCCTTGAGTTGGTCAAGGTCGACCTTGACGGGGTTGTAGATCACTGCCGCCTGTCGCGGCTTCGGTTTGGGGCCGACGTGCTCGGTCAGCTCATCGGTCCGAGCGGACGTCTCCCGGGCCGTCTCGGCCGGAGTGTGGTCCGGTGTCGCCTCGTCCCACTGCCGATCTGTGTTCATGCTCACCATTGAAGCAGGGCGGGTGAATTTT
>DVLP01000394.1 GCA_018715445.1 Candidatus Avipropionibacterium avicola
GAGGGGTCCACCCGAGCATGCGCCAGCAACGCCTCGGCCTGCTGCCGCCCACGGCGTACGGCCCGAGCGGTCGGGATCCGCAGTGGGTCGACCGAGTAGGTGTTGCGCCCGGTCGGCAGCATCGCCCGATGACGCACCGGATCCCCGCCGGGCCCGGGCAGCACGTAGCGTCCGTCGTGGGCATCGAGCAGGCTCTCGATCTCGGTGCAGTGGGCCAGGTCGTCCCGCAGCCCGGTGAGGAACCCGTACCACTCCGGGTCGTGGTCACCGACCGGACCACCGGCGACCACGGTCTCGACCAGGCCCGGCAGTCTCGGATCGTCCAACAGGGACACGAGTCCGTGGTCCTCGTTGCCCAGCTCGGCGGTCGCGGCCAGGATGGCCCCGGCCTGCTCCGGCTGCACACCTTCGCCCAGGATGTGGAGTCCCAGGGCGATCAGGCTCTCGGCCACCTCGTCGAGGGCGGCGAACAGGCTGTTGAGGTAGTCGGTCCGCGGTTGGCCCGGATCGGCCGTGGCCGCAGCAGGATCCACGTCGGCGTCGAGGCCCAGATGTGCTGCCTGGTCACGGATCTGGGCCCACAACTCGTCCCGACGCACCGGATCGGTGGCCGCCAGCAGCGCGCGGACGTCACCGCGCAGCACCTCGAGATCGCCGTACAGGTCCGAGCGGGCCAGCGGCGGGTTCAAGTGGTTGACGATCGTGGCGTACGACCGGCGCCGGGCGATCGCGGCCTCCGACGGATTCGAGGCGACGTAGAGGTACAGGTGGGGGATGTTGCCGATCAGGTGGTCGGAGTAGTCGTACGGCTTCAGCCCGACCTGGGTGCCCGGCATGAACTCCAGCGCACCGTGGGTGCCGAAGTGCAGGATCGCATCGGGCTTCAGGTGCTGGCTGATCCAGGTGTAGGTGGCGGCGAAGGAGTGGGTGGGACTCGCATCGGGGTTGAACAACAACGTCGCCGGGTCCGACCCGTACCCGAAGGAGGGTTGGCAGATCACGCTCACCCGTCCGAACCGTGCCCCGTGCACGAACAGGTGCACACCGTCGGTGTCGAACTCCCCCGGCGCCGGGCCGCGCCCGGTGACGACCCGCTCGGCGTGCGCGTAGTCGGCCAGGTAGTCACCGGCGTGGTACTCGTGGAGCACCCGGGGATGGGTGGCCGGCGCTCCGTCCTCCGGTTCGCTGAGCACGGCGGCCAACAGGTCCTGCGCACTGTCGGGGACCTCGACGTCGTACCCCCGTTCGGCGAGGGCCCGCAGCCATCGCCACAGTGACTCCCAGACGTCCAGCATGGAGGCGGTGCCCACCTTGCCCTTGTCCGCGTCATGGGCGACCAGCACGATCGCCAACTCCCGTTCCCCTGCAGGGGTGTCGGCCAGGTCGAGCCAGCGCCGTGCCAACCGGGCGAGCTTGTCGCACTGCTCACCGACCGCGGCGATCCGGTCACTGTCCGGAGCCCGGGTGGCGATCACGATCGGGGCGACCCCGCCCTGCAGCTCAGGGATCGCGATCTGGTGGGCCAGGGTGGCCGGACTCACCCCGGCCGCTGAGTCCTCCCACTCCTGTCGGGTCTGGGCGGTGAGCACCAGGGTGGACAACTGGATGGTGCCGAGCCGATCCAGCAGGGCGGTGCCCTGGTCCAGCTCGGGAGACCCGTCACCACCGGTCAGGGTGTAGGAACGGGTGTTGATCCACACCCCGACCCGGTCGAGCAACCCGTCCAGGTCGGTCAGCAGGTCCTCGGTCCGGCCGAACCAGCCCAGCACCCGATGGTGCTGGGCATGCAGCGATCCCCAGAGTTCATGCAGGTGGTCGTCGTTGCCGCTGCAGACCTGGTTGCGGGAGACCGCCACCACCGTGATGGGGCCGTCGCCGGCGGCGAGGCCGTCCAGCCGTTCGGTGACCCCGGTCTCGGGTGCCCAGAATCCGTGACGGGGGTGGCGTCGCGGCTCCCGCCCGGTCCACGGTTCTTCGGTGAGCGCCGCCTGCAGCAGGTCCACCACCAGGTCGTGGTTCTCGTCGCAGGGATGGGCCAGGGCCTGCAGCACCAGGCACACCGTGCGCAGCGCTCCTGCCTCGACCGGGACCAGGTGGCCGGCCTCGGCGGCGACCCGCAGGACCTCGCTGACGGTCGCGCCGACCGGCAACCCGGCCCGGGCCAGTGCACCGGCCGCCAACGCGACGGCGTCGCGACCGGACTGCTCCCGGCTGTTGAAGTCCCCGATCCGGACCACGTCCTGGTCGTCGCCGAGCACCGTGACAGGCAGCAGTGCGGCCTCGACCGCGGCGGCGGCCCGGTCGGCGCGGGCGATCGATTCCGGGTCCCGCGCTGCCGTCAGCAGCACCGACGCCCCGGCCGGCAATGCGTCGACCTCGGACGTCCACCACCGGGCGTTGCGCCGTCGGCAGGCCTCGGCCAGGGCGCTACCGAGGGAGCCGTCCAGCCCGATTCCGACGAGCACCGGTCCCTGCGCCGCACTCACTGCCACTCCGGCAGGGCCGCAGCGATCTTCTCCAGGGCGATGATCCCGCCGGTGCCGGAGGCCAGCTCACCAGAGGTGACCACGACGAGGTGGTCCTCGCGCACGGCGGTGAGCTCGGCGACGCC